>NZ_MPRL01000031.1:0-27595 GCF_002020875.1 Solemya pervernicosa gill symbiont
GGGGCGCCGTAGGCATAAACGGTCGCGTTAAGTATTTGCCGCTTGCTTGGGCTTGGATGCCCAAAACAAGCTTCCGCAAAAATAGCGACTCCCCGGCTGGTAGAGGTGGTAGCGCTTGCCGGGTTGGCGACTAAAATTGCAGCGTGCACGGTGCAGTAGCTGATCACGTTGCGCACGCTCCAGCACCCGGCGCGCCTGCTGCTGCAGCGTCTGCATCTGATCGGCAATCACCTTCAGCTTCGCATGGGTCACATTGCCGAGCTGTTTGTCCGCCTCGGCGATCTCACGGGCCATATCGACCAGCTCGGTAGCGGGCGCCATGCGACTCACCGGATAGGGTGCCGTACGATCAGATCCGCTGTGCGCCTCACCGGCAAACCTTTTCAACTTCCCCTTATCCAACGGCCGACTCCTCGAGATTTGCCTCAGGATAGCGCGCAACCAACCCATCCGGCAGCTCACCACCTGATGCCTGGTTGATCGCGTTCGATTCAAGATAGAAGTTGATCATCACCATGATCAGTACCGGCATGATGGCGATGCGGATAAAGACCGTCTGCAGAATCTGCTGCATATGGGGATCACTGCTACCGAGCGAGAGCAGTGTGCCGACACCAAACAGCCCCAGGGCCACCCCGTAGGCGATCAGCAACATTCGGTAACGACCTAGCGCCAATCGCCAATGCAGACGCAGAAACCAGGGTTCACCACTCCGTTCCAGAGCACGGCTACGCAACCAGGTATAGAGCATCACTGAGAGAGAGAGGCTTAGTGGCAGCAACAAGCCCCACACACCGACATCGAGCGCAATCGAGGCCGGGGTCATCAATAGATGAAACAGCGCCAGATTAAGCATAAAAAGCTCATGCGGCAGGCGTGCCCGCTTACACAGTGCGGTATCAACATCGAGCTTCATTGGGGACTCTCCAGAGCACTCATCAGATTTGAGGCCACTTTGCGCAGACGGACAACCTCAACTAACCTACATAAGCGTTAAATGATATACCAAACAGGCCACTCAAGGAGATCGGAGAGATGAATCTACTCGCAAACAATGTCGGCAAGGTCGATCGTACGGTTCGTGTCGTTCTAGGCGTCCTGTTGATCGCCAACGTCTTTATCGCTATTCAGCACCCGGTCGGCTGGCTCGGCGTAATTATGGTCATCACAGGAGCCTTTGGCATCTGCCCGATCTACTCACTGCTCGGCGTCAACACCAAATCGGCAGCAGAGAAGATCGGCTTGAAGTAGACTATGCCCCTCATCAAATCAACTGCTGTGCCTCTCTGCAGCGGTTGATACACCCAAGGAGCTATAGCGTGTCCATCAAGTCGATCTCAACCGCCTTTACCACCAAAAACCTCGATCAGTGTCGCGACTTCTACACCAAATATTTCGATGCCACGATCACCTTCGACAGCGGGCAGTACCTCAATCTTGAGTTTGGTGACAGACAGAATTCGCTGCAGTTCATGAAGCCGATGCTGCCGCAACAACCCTTCTCTTCGGGCGGCGGCCTGATGTACAACATTGAGGTCGAGGATGTCGACGCCGAACACCAGCGCCTGAGTCAGGCGGGTCTGGAAGCCGTGATGGCAATCGAGGACCACCCCTGGGGAGATCGCGGCTTTGCGGTACGCGACCCTAACGGAATCCTGCTCTATATCAACTCACCCCGCGAACCGAGCGAGGAGTTCAAGCAGCACTACAAGTAGCCACTAGTAGAAACATGTAGTGTAAAAGAGGTTCAGGCTCCCGAGCCTGGTGCATCTAGCCGCACACTCTAGCGCTGCTCCACCTCGCTATCCCCCGCTATTCACAACCACAGGAGGAGGGTTTGATTCGACCCACTGCTCAAATGCCACATCGAGATTACGTGCCGCCTCCTTCCAGGAGTTCTTACGCGTCTGCCTGAAGAAGCGCATTGATGGATACCAGGGGCTATCTTCTCGATCTCTCATCCATCGCCAGTCAGGGGCATAGATGAGTAGCGTCCATACCGGTACACCCAGTGCGCCCGCCTGATGGGCCGCAGCGGTATCGATGGTAATAAACAGATCCATCTCCTTTAGCAACAGACTGGAATCGTAAAAATCGCTGATCTCAGGGCTGAGATCGTTGACCAGCCAGCTCATTCCTTGCTTGTGCGGATCGGCTGAATTCTTGCCCAGCTGAAAACTGTAGAAGGAGACACCGGGGTGTCTCAGCAAAGGTGTCATGTGCTCAAACGGGATAGAACGATTGGGGTCGGGTTTTCCGGTCCAGAGCAACCCCACCTTGAGCCAGGTGCCGCGTCTCATCGGCAGCTCAGGTTTCCTGTCCCGCTCATCGACCTGCAGGTAGGGCACCTCATCCTGCATCACATCATCGAGTGAGAGATTTAAAATGGCGGGCACACTGGTGACCAAAACGTAGTAATCGAACGGTGGTGGCTCGACATCTTTATCGACAATCTCCACCTCGGTGGTCATATGTGCCAGTTGGTGCGCCAGCTCAGGCGGCGATTGCACAATCACCTCGGCACCCAACGCCTTTAGCCGGGGAATAAAGCGTACAAAGTTGATCACATCGCCAAAACGCTGCTCGTAGGTGAGCACAATACGCTTACCTTCCAGTGACTCCCCCTTCCACTCCGGACCATCAAGGCGGTGTACAAAGGTTCCGGGCAGACGCCAACGGGTCTCATAATCTTTCCACGCCGCCTGATAGTCGCCCATGGTCAATCGATCAAGTGAGCGCACCCACTCCGCCACGACTTGGTACTCCTTCTCCTTATCGCTCTTAGCCGTTCCAGCAACCACATGGTCAAAGTGGCCGAGCGACTCCTCATTACGGTTCATACCGCGCAGCATCATGCCCGCCTGGTGGTGCGCCTCGAGGTGACCGGGCTGCAGCTCCACGACCTTTTCGAACGCCTCCACCGCCTCTTCGGCTCTGCCGCTCGAGGAGAGTAGTCGCGCAAGATTCAGCCAGATCTGCGGATGTTTGGGCAGAATAATCGAGGCGCGCTGCATTGAGACGATCGCCGCATCACGATAGCCCATATTCTCGAAACAGGCCCCGAGCAGGGCGTAGGCGTGCCAGTTGCTCGGCTGGGCAAAGGAGACGGTAATAAACTTCTGCACCGCCTCCTGATAGGCCTCCTTATCGAAGAGCGCCTTGGCCTCATTGAAGAGATCCGTTACGTTCACACGGGTTTTAGACATGTCTGTGGTTTCTTCCCTAGATAAAAAAAGGCCCCCGGCAAAGCCGGAGGCACTCTTTGGTCGATCAACGAATAGCGCTTCGGCTACGGTACATTTGTGACAATCGTACCGTCAGGCAGGGTCACCGTCTGCTCGGTATCACTACTCTCGTCGAGCACCACATCGTCGTAGTTATCTTCGATGTTCGTGTCGGTCAGATCGACTGTCTGGGTCGAGGTAGAACCATCATAGGTGATATTCGAGAAGTAGGCGCCGCCCGGTGCACCATTGAAGAGGATGTCTCCCTCAACCAGGTTGATGGTCTGCTCGGCAGTCGCATCACTACCATTACCGTAACTCTGAGCAACCAGACCACCACCCGCGTTATCGGTGATCAGCGTATTTTCAAGTGTAACCGTCTGAACACCATAGGTTCCGACATCACTGTAGGTGTTGTAGTTATAGGAATCCACACGATTATAGATGTAGACACCCTCTTCGGCATTGTGGCGGCTAATCAGACCATCGGCACTCACATTCTGCAGCGCTACACCGCCACCTTCAGCGAAGTTGTAGATGTAGAGTCCTTCATCGTGAGCGCCCGCCAATTCGACATTGGTCAGGGTGACGGTCTGGTCTGCAGTGCTACCGTATGCGGTATCGGGATTCGTTGAAGCATTTACAATATAGATCCCCTGATCACCTGCGCCGGTGACAGTGATATTGGTCAAATCGATATCCATCGTTGCCATGGAGCCTGATCCATATGCAGAATCCTCGGTGTCATTGTAGATATAGATCCCTTCGTACTCAGAACCGTGTGAGACGAAGCCCTCAATGGTGCTATCGCTCATGTTCGCCGTTCCACCATAGGAGGCAGTATTGCGGATGATGAGTGCCTCTTCATCGGTGGTCGCCTCGACATTACTGATATCGAAACTCATCGAACCGTAAGCATTATCACCCTCAGCACGGTTGTAGATGTAGACACTCTCCTCCTCGGTAACAATATCGAGATTATCGAAGGTGGAGTTCATCGTTGCCGTGGCATCACCCCCAGCACCATAGGCGTTATCACGCGCCCAGTTATAGAGGTAGAGGCCGTCATTATCCTCACTACGCATGTAGAGATCGGAGCCATTATTGGTCTGGTTAGCGACTGCATTTCCGTATGCGTTCTCGTTCACACCCGCGTAGTTGTAGATGTAGACGATACCAGGGTTGCCCTCATTGTAGATATCAAGATCGGTGAAGGTGTTGTTCTGCGTGGCAAAGGCGTTGCCGCTGCCGTAGTCGGCACGGGCTGCATTGGTCGCCATGATACCGGCATCGCTCGTATCGGTATTATTCAGGTAGCCATCGGTGACGATATTGGTCTGGGTGGCCGTTGATGTTCCACTGCCGTAATCACCGGTCCAGGCGTAGTTGTAGAAATCGAGGACATCATCCTCGGTGATCAGATAGATATCTTCCAACGTATTGGTCGAGGTTGCAGTCGCACTGTTATCCCCATGTGCATAGGAGTAGTTGTAGAAGATTGCACCCTCATCATTCTCGACATAGTGCTCTTCAAGACCGGTGGCATCGATTGACTGGGTGGCCAGCGTATCGGCATCGTAGCTGTGGGCGTAGTTGTAACCGCGAACGATGTCGTAGTCAGACGTGTAACCACGGAGCTGATCAATGGTAACTAGCTGGGTAGCAGTGGCGTCAACCGCATGGTTAGAGAGTGTTACCACTTCATCGTAGACATAGACAAACTCGACATCGGCCATATCGACCATCTGTAAAGCGAGCGCATCTTCACCGTAGGCGTAATTGTAGACATATGCCAAATCTTCCTGGGCGATACCGAGATAGAAGTTATTGAATTCGATGGTCTGGGTCGCAGTCGGCGTACCGCCATCGGCACTGTTCTCATCCCTGGCAATGTTATAGATATAGAAGGCGCCCGAGCTCTGCATCTCATGGAAGTTTGAATCGACCACAGAGAGATCGGAGGTGGCGTTCGCGACACTGCCATCCGCGCCGTTGGTATAGGCGTAGTTGTAGGCGTAGAACGCCGCGCCACTACCATCGGTCATGTTCAGCTCAAGATCGTTGATATCGATAGTCTGATTTGCAGTCGCCTTCGAGGCGTTGGTGTTGTCATAACCGAAGGCGTAGTTGTAGAAACGTCCGGTATCATCATCAACGGCCAGGAAGTCGTTATCGGCGATGGTGAACTCCTGATCAGCAAACGCACCATAGTCGCCCTCGGCATAGGCGTAGTTGTAGGCGTAGATACCGTCACCCTCGGTGGTCAGGATATTACCCGTCAGGGTGAAGTTCTGAATCGCGCTACCACCCTCATTGCTATCGTATGCATTGGCCATGTTATAGGCGTAGATCGCCGGATCACTCGAGGCATCACTAACGAAGCTGTTGTCGGAAATCAGGAGGTTCTGCGTCACGCTACCGGCATCATCTGCGTAGTTATGAACGGTGATCGCCTGGTCGAAGTCCATGAAGCGGTTATTTGAGATAGTAAGGTTCTGTGTGCTCTCGCTGGCGTCGTTACTCAGCACCGTAACCGGGTACATAACCTCGAAGAACTGGTTGTTATCGATCACACCTCTGGTAGTACCACCAGAGAGACGCGCCGTGCCAATACCGGCGCCGTAGTAACCCTCGCTACCCTCGACATTCAGATCGAGGAAGCGGTTGTCGTGGATGTTGAACGTACCGACATCCTCAGCATAGAGTGCGGTGGTACCGCCATATTCGAAATCGCTATTGAATTCGATACCGGCAACCTCGTTGCCATCGGCCAGAGTTACCAGCGTCAGGTCATCACCGTATGCTGTGGTGATCTCAGGGTAATCACCCTCGCCGCCGATACCGTAGAGATCAAAACCTTCACCGATCAGCTGCTGATTATCACGCAGAGTCCAACCTGTTCCGGTGTCGTAGGCGCCACCATCCTCATCGCTGTCACCCTCGTGCACGTAGATCATTGCGCCATCTTCGGTGCCGCACTCTGCCGCCTTACAGTTGGCGATGGTCTTGTAGGGGTACTCGTAGCTGCCATCTTCGGTCGACTCTTCCGAGGAGCTGTCGATGTGGATAACCCCTGCTCCAGGGGAGACGTCAACCGTACTATTCAGATCAGTTCTGAGGTGATCCGGAACGCCAGCAGTGGTCTTAACATCGATATCACGATGGACCAGCTGCATCATGCGCTCGGAGAGGGTGCGCTTGCCGCCACCAGACGCCCTGCCAAAGGAGTAACGGATCTCACCACGGATCTCGGAACCGAACAGGTCATCATCCTGCGCAGCGAGACCGATCGAGAGGTTTTTACGCAGAAAGGAGGTAAGGCGAAGCGACACACCATCGACATCACCCGCCGCGTCTCCCTCGAAGTGGTAACCACCGATGTGGATCCAGTTCTCATCCAGACCGATACCATGCAGTGCAAAGGAGCGTCCCGCTTCAATATCGAGCCCCTCGAGTGCCTCTTCAAAGATACCGTTGGCGTAGAGCTTGTTACCGGAGAAGGAGCCGTTGGTGCCACCGACACCAACCAGGTATCGATCTGAGAGTGGGTAGTAGTAGTTACCGCGCAGCTCCCAGTCATCCATCAGCATCTCCGCACCGGCGGTCAGCTGATTGTGGTCACGATCGGTGCTGCTCTTGCGATGATCGAATGCACCGAAGAGACCGAAGATGGAGCTACGATTGCTGTTAAACCAGCGATGGCCGAAGGCAAGGTTGTACTCGGAGGCGGTATTGTCATCGAGCCAGAAGCGGCCATCGACAAAGCTCATCGAATCATTGTTTTTTCTAAACGGCACCATCGCCGCGATACCACCACGATGGCGAGGATCACCCGGGCTCAGAAAGACCTCAACATTGGCCTGAAAATCCTCGGCACGCGCGATGTTGGTCATGCTATTGGTAACAATGGCCGTAGCAACTGCGGTTGCAATGACAGACTTTCTGGGAAGCACTTTAACGACTACTGGCGATGATGACCGGCTCTTCTTGCTCATGGATGACATCCTGTGTTTTTAAACCCATGCGGGAAATTGGTTTCACGGTAGATTTTTTTATCAAAAACGCGCGGATATACTCCAGCAAATACGTGATTGCCATCACACTTTTCAAGACGTCAGCAGATGTCAGGCATAACAATAAATATCAGCCTAATATCGGACCCGTCACCCCCCCTGATGGCATCACCCGTTACTAAAATAGTGAAGCATGCTCACGGCCAACACCATTACTGGTCTTTTTTACGGCCGCCCCACTACTCAGCATCGTGCCCGGTGCTGATAACATCTTTGTACTGACCCAGTCGGCTTTCTACGGTGCTCGTGCCGACGTTGTCGTCACACTGGTTCACTGCAGCGGGCTGCTGCTGCACACTGCAGCCGTCACCCTCGCAGTAGCGGTGCCGCTCAAGACCAATCCGTTCGCCTTTACCCTGCTGCAACTCGGTGGTGCACTCTATCTGCTCTATCTGCTCTATCTGCTCTATCTCGCCTGGCGAGCGATCCACGCCTCTATTCGACATATTGGCGCAGAGCACCCATCTTCCTGCCATTTCCCACGCTCTACCGACGCGGCATCATCATGAACATTACCAATCCGAAGGTCTCGATCCTCTTCCTCGCACTGCTGCCGCAGTTTATCGATCCGAAGGCGGGTAGTGCCGAGCTGCAGATGTTGCTGCTGGGCGCGATCTTTATCGTCGCCGCCCTGCTGGCATTCGGCTCAGTAGTACAGATAACGGGAAAATTGAGGCACGGCTTCAACAGTCCCTCCGTGCACAGAAGGTGCTGAACGGGATCGCAGCCGTTGTCTATCTACTGATGGCGTTACGGCTCGGCTCGGCTCGGCTCGGCTCGGCTCGGCTCGGCTCGGCTCGGCTCGGCTCGGCACGACTCTGAGCTGATCGTTTCAACCTGCAAAGCAGTTTCAGCTCAGCTCGAGATGGGCCAGTACCGCGCTCTCATCGAGACGCTGGAACGGCTTCAACGCAAAGCGGCCAGAGGCGGAAACGGCTTAACGCTCTAGCAGCACCAGCGTCTCAACGTGGTAGGTCTGGGGGAAGAAGTCGTAGGGGGTGATTGCGACCACCCGGTAGCCCGCCTCGAACAGTCGGTCGAGATCGCGGCGCAGGGTACCGGCGCTGCAGGAGAGGTAGGCGATACGTGTCGGCATCAGCTCATCGGCCACCCAACGACACACAGCCTCCTCCATGCCGGTTCGTGGTGGGTTGGTATAGAGCAGGCACGTACGCTCCGGCGCTACCCGCCCCAGCCACTGGCGCAGCTGCGGCAAGCGCGTCTCGCAGGTTCCGCGCAGCAGCTCGGCCCCTGACGCGTTCTCCCTGGCACACGCCAGTGCATCGCCACCCAGCTCAACACCGATCGTCTCGGCACCGGCCTCGCACCAACGGCGCAGGGTTGCGCCATTGCCGCAGTAGAGGTCGACCACCGAGCTCCCGGCATCCGGTGCTAGAAACTGCTGCGCCTGATCCTGCGCGGCAATGTAGAGCGCCGGTATCAGCTGCTGAAAGGCGGTCGGACCGTAGCGCAGCCCCTGCGGGTCATACGAGTGTTCGCTACCCCATAGCAGCCGCCAGCCGTGTTTGGAAAAAAGCCGCCGTCCTGCCGAGGGGAAGGCGTGCAGCCATAACCCCTCAATACCCGTCTCCGCCAACCGAACCTTGGCCTCCTCGGTGAGCCACTTTGTTGCCGGCGGCTCAGCCATCTTCACGATCAAGGTCGCCTGTCCGCCCGACTGCGCGTAGTAGGCGAGTGGAAAGCTGCGCCCGCCCGACGGCAGGATCTCGCGCAGCAGCGCGAGCATGCGCGCTACTCGTTCAGAGTGGATTGGGCACTCCTGCAGCGGCAGCAGCTCATCACGCACCACCATGCCAAAACGCCACCCCTGCACCTCACTCCACTCGGCAGCCAGCACTACCCGGTCACGGTAGTGCCAACGCGCCTCACCCTCGACGGCTCGCAGGGATTGGAAGGTCTCAGCCCACGGATTCAGTCTCGACTGCAGCCACTCCGTCTTCTGCTCCTCACTCTGCTCAGCACTCATCAGACGATGGGCACAACCACGACACTGCGCGACGCACCCTGCTCTCAAACTCATCTCTTCACTTCGACTCATGGGCGGCCATTCTACCGGGGCAAGCTGTTCGACATTCACAGAACCGATCCGGTCGTTATAATTGCCGCTCCAAAACGACTAATAAAAAGCATGAATCCGTTACGAAACCTGCATCTACTGCCTCGCCTCTGGCCAATGTTGCGTCGCCACCCGCAGCTGGCGCTACTCGCTGTCCTGCTGCTACTCGGCTGGTACGCCGCCGAGCTTTACTACCTGCGCCCTCAGCTGAGTTATCTCGGTACCCCACAGGCAACTACACTCCATCCCGCCACCTGGAGCCGCACCCTGCGTAATGACGGTTTTCTGCTCGGCTATTCAGACCTGCGCAGCAACCCGCTCTGGGTCAGCTACAAACTCACCCCCGTGGCTAAAGATGCCAAACGTCTCAAGCGCCCGCAGCGCTTCAAGCGCGACTGGCGCACCCTGACAATGGTTGGGCACGACGACTATCGCGGCAGCGGCTTTGATCGCGGCCACCTCGCCCCCAACTACGCCATCTCCCGTCTCTATGGGCGTGGCGCACAGCTCGATACCTTTTTAATGAGTAACATCACTCCGCAACGGCCGAAGCTAAACCAGAAGCTGTGGCAACGCCTTGAGGAGATCGAGGTCGATGTATTTGCTCGACGCTTCGGTAGCCTCTGGGTCACCACAGGACCGATCTTCGACGGCAAGATTGAGCGTATGAAGAGCGCGATGCGAGTCGAGATTCCCGACGCCTTTTACAAGCTCTACGCCGCTCCGCCTAAAAAGACGGGTGATGCACCTCAACTGCTCGCCTTCATCATCCCGCAAGGCGTTAAAGGCACAGAAGCCCTCGATCGCTTTGTCGTCTCTGTCGATGAGGTTGAACAACGCACCGGACTCGACTTCTTCCATATTCTCGACGACCAGCAGGAGCAGCAGCTTGAGGCAAAACAAGGGGGCAGTTCTTGGCGATTGAAGGAGGTCGCCAATCGCCCCGGACGTTACTGATTTATTAAATCACTGTTTCTATCCCTTGTTACTCAAGGGCAAGCACGTACACTTCCGTTCCAAACATAATCGGTTGCAAGGAGCACCTGATGGCCACAGCCAAACCACTCAGCCGCACCCGCCTCTGGCGACGAACTCGCATCATCGCCACACTCGGCCCCGCCACCTCAAAGCGCGCCACCATTGAACAGCTGATGCGCGCCGGTGTTAACGTCATTCGCCTCAACCTCTCCCACGGCAGCCACGATGAGCATCGCAAGAGCTTCGCACGGGTGCGTGCGGTGGCAAAAAAGCTCGATCTGCATGTCGCCATCCTGATGGATCTGTGTGGACCAAAGATTCGTGTCGGCCACTTTAAGAACGGAGCGATCACACTCAAGCAGAAACAGATCATCACCGTCACCACTCGAGAGTGTATCGGCGAGGGCAGCCTGATCCCCTCACGTTACGCACGGCTTCATCGCGATGTGAAATCAGGCGCCCGCATCCTGCTCGACGATGGCAATCTGGAACTGAAAGTACTCTCCGTAGAGGGGCGTGATGTGAAGTGTCGTGTCGTGACTGGCGGCCTGCTCAAGGACAACAAGGGGATGAACCTGCCCGATAGCGATCTTTCGGTACCGGCACTGACCAAGAAAGACCGTGAAGATGCCAAGCTCGCTGCCGAGCTCGGTGCCGACTACCTCGCACTCAGTTTTGTACGTAGCGCTGGCGATATCCGTTCATTGAAAAAACACCTCAAGCGACTCGGTAATGAGATACCGGTCGTGGCCAAGATCGAGCGCCCCGAGGCGGTCGAGCAGATCGATAAGATCATCGAGGCGACCGATGCCATCATGGTCGCCCGTGGCGATCTCGGTATTGAGTTGCCAGCGAGCAAGGTGCCATTGATTCAGGACCGCTTGATCGAGATTGCCCGCAATAAACAGAAGCCGGTCATTGTCGCCACCCAAATGCTCGAATCGATGATCACCAATCCTCGTCCAACCCGTGCCGAGGTAGGCGATGTGGCCCACGCCGCACGTAGCCGTGCCGATGCTGTAATGCTCTCGGGAGAGACGGCGGTTGGTGCCTACCCGTTGAAAGCGGTACAGACGATGGATGAGATCCTGCGTGAGATCGAGCAGAGCCAGCGTTGCCAGGACCACCATAACGATCAGCCGATCAAACACGACCACCATGACGATTCGCCGATGCGTGCCGCTGTCTCACACGCCGTCACCTCACTCTCGCGTGATCTCGACCTGCAGGCAATCATCATCCCGACCCACTCCGGCACCACTGCGCGCGTACTCTCCGCCGACCGTCCCACCTCGGCCTGTCTCGGTGTGAGCAGCAACGAACGCGTGGTGCGCCGTCTGGCACTCCACTGGGGTATCGTACCGGTACAGATTGATGAGGATGAGGCGCACGACTGGCACAAACTGAGTCGTACGATAGCTGCACGCTTCAAGATTCAGAAACGCGGTAGCGTAGTGCTACTGGTCTCCGGCTTCAGTGATGATCCACAACTCAACGAACCGGCAATGAAGCTGATCACACTCTGAACTACACTGCTCTCTAAGAATAATCAAAACAGGTGCAGCCATGAGTAACACGCTCTACTACTTCCACGACCCGATGTGCAGCTGGTGTTACGCCTTTCAGCCAACACTCAAACAGATCAGTGAACAGCTCCCCGAAGGGGTGGGGATAATCAAGCTACTCGGCGGACTCGCCGTCGACTCTGACGAGCCGATGCCCGGCGATATGCAGCAGAATATCCAGGATGGTTGGCAACGCATCGTGCAACGGGTGCCAGGCACCCAGTTCAACTTCGACTTCTGGAACCACTGCAAACCACGTCGCTCCACCTACCCCGCCTGCCGAGCGGTCATCGCTGCACGGCTGCAGGGGTCGGGTAACGATGAGTTGATGACCCAGGCGATTCAACGTGCCTACTACCAGCAAGCACGTAATCCCTCCGATAACAGCACCCTGATCGAACTGGCAGTGGAGATTGGCCTCAACGAGAAACAGTTCCACGACGCACTGCTCTCAGACGAGGTCGATGAGCTACTCAAGAATGAGATTGAGACCACAGAGGAGATGCACATCGACAGCTTTCCATCGATGGTGCTGAAGGTGGACGAGAGCTTCTGGCCGGTGGCCGTCGAGTATACCGACCCACAGAAGGTGCTCGAGTCGATCACCTTCCTGCTAGAGAATTAAACCGGTCTTATAACAGTGCGGGACAGAGCTGTTTGCCCTGCTTATTGCGATAGAGACACTCCTTCTCCACCTCATCGCAGGTCATCGCCATGATGCGATTGGAACCACCAAGGCTGGTGCACTCGGCTGCCTTATACTCGAGCTCCGTATCGCTCAGGCCCGACATCGAGGTACCACTGCCACAGGCTGACAATAGTAATAGCGTTGTAACCAGTGTTAATAGACGCATTTTTAAGCTCCTTCATTATTATGTTTTTCGAGCTGGTCAGATCGATTCAGTCACTACTCACCAAATAGCGTTACCTGATTTCGTCCACCCTCTTTCGACTTGTAGAGCGCCTGATCGGCACGCTCCAGCCACGCCAGGTGCTGCGTGATATCACCGCTGTACTCGGCAACACCGAGACTGATAGTGTATTGAATCTCCTCGTTACCGTACTCAACGCTATTTTTTTCGATCGCCTTGCGCAGCCGCTCTGCAAAGTAACGTCCGCCGTCACGATCGGTATCGGCCAGGATTACCGCAAACTCCTCACCACCGTAACGCCCAGCAATGTCGGAGCTACGCTTTACCTTGCGTAGCGCATCGCAGGTTGCTCGAATCACCTCATCACCCGCCTGATGTCCATAACCGTCGTTGACGCGTTTGAAGTGATCGATATCGAACATCACCAGCACCGACTGCTTATCGCCACGCTGCATGCGTTTGAACTCCTCGTGGAGGTGCTCCTCCCAGGCGCTGCGATTGTAGAGCTGGGTCAGTCCATCGGTACGACCGATACGGTCGAGCTCATCATTGACCAGTTTTAGCTGCTGCTCATCGACCGCCATCTCGGTCACGTCGTAGATGATCACGCAGACGTGATCGACCTGACCGTTGATTGAGACCATCGGAATGATGGTCATATCCTGATACATCGTATCGGAGAGGCCGGTGATCGGATGGTAGCTATTGAATTTGAACAGGTAGGGTCGCTGCCGCCAGTTGGAGAAGGCGCGGTTATTGAGGGTAAAGACAGACTCCGCCTTGTTACGCAGCCACTGTTCGGGCAGATCGGGAAAGCGCTCAAACAGCTGGCTCTCCATCGCATCGGCCGGGCTGACACCACTGTGGTTCTCCATGAAACCGTTCCAGAGGGTGATGCGGTAGTCACGATCGAGCACCACCAGGCCGACATCGACGTTCTGTAACACGCCGAGCAACAGGTGCAGCTCTCTGATTTCGTCCATATTGCCCATAGCTATCCCAGTGCCATCTCGGCGCGACTGGCCAGCTCAGGCACCGATCCTTCGGTGATCAGGACCAGCTGATCGGCCTGCACTCGACTCTCGCCGATGGTGTAGCTGAGCTCGATGGCGAGAATCGGGCGCGGGCCACCGCCGCTGTTACCCTGGCCGAAGTTGAGTTGTTTGTTGTGCAGCTGAATCATCGGGTGGCCCTGACTGAAATGGATATCGAGCAGATCGGCCAGCCCCTTCAGGTAGGCGCCGACCAGGACGTTGGAGACATCCATCAGCAGCTCCACCTCATCGCTCTCCCCCAGATCGCCGGTGTAGTGCATCACCTGGGCGATCTCGATCATGTCGGCGTCGTGGAAGACCAGCATCGTCTCACCGGCAATTCCGGAACCGATAAAACCCTGACCGACGACGGAGAAACCCTCACCACCGGTCGCCAGCTCCAGTGCGGTGATCACCTCGCTGAAATCGATCTGGCTCACCTTGGGAATAGAGAGCTCAACGTTTTCGCCGATCATGGTCGCGAGCAGGTCGGCGGCCCGTCCCATCGCAACGTTGGATATCTCCTGACACCAGTCGAGAAAGGTCGTCCCCTCCTCTCGCACACCATCGCCGGTACTCTCCTGTTTGAGCAGGCCGTAACGATCTAGAAGCGGCAGTAACTCCTCTTCCCTGACCGGCTTTTTGATAAAAGCAGCAGCACCGAGCTCATCAACACGACGCTGACTCTCGGGCTGGATATCACCCGAGACAACGATGGCGATGACCTCGATTCCCTCATCCTTAATCGCTTCAAGCACGCCAAACCCATCGAGCTCGGGCATGGTCAGATCAAGAAATATCACATCGCCCTTGCCGGCACGTAGTGCCTCGATACCCTCGAGACCGTTACCCGCGTAGGTCACCTCAACATCCCAATCCTGCGGCAGCGCACGCGCAATCTGCTTGCGTGCAAAGCTCGAGTCGTCACAGATGATGATAGGTAGGGACATGGGTATTCTTATTCGGTTAGGGATGTCTGATGTGGGCCATTATAGGCCGATGTCGAAGGTCGTGTCAGGCGATGCTGTTCATAAAACGCTGCAGATGATCCATCTTCTCCGAGTCGTCCTGATCGACCAGACGGATATCGATATTCACAAACTCCGTCTCGCGGCTATCTTCACGCGCCTGCAGGGTATGGATAAAGCCGTTGAGTCGGGAGACATCACCGGCTGCTTCGATGTCGATAACCGCCAGATCAAGGATGCCGGGGATATGTTCACTGCGTTTGATCACACCCTGGATATGGTGCTGGCTGACCTCTTTGATCAGGCAACCGAGCGTCTCGCCACTGAAACGTAGCTGCACCACCACCTTACCCTTCGGCTTCACACTTCTTGGCCTGGCACTGGAGACGTTTTCCGCCACCGGCACGGCGCCCGAGAGCCCCCCACCTCACTGCGCCCACCGGTCAGGATCGCCACCGATCCGCTCTGGATCTTGTCGGGACGTGCGCCGCCGATCTCCTGTAGCTGTTTGGCAGAGAGCTTCATCGCCTTGCTCATCACATCGGTAGCGATATTGATCAGCTTCTCATTGGTGAAGGGTTTGACGATGTAGTTGCTCACCTTGAGCTTTATCGCCTCGACCACATTCTCTTTATCACCACGGCTGGTGATCATGATAAAGGGCAGATGGGCGTGCTCCGGGGTCTCACGAATCCACTGCAGCAGCTCGGCACCATTCATCTCCGGCATCTCCCAGTCGCAGAGGATCAGATCGTAATCGCTCTTGCCGATCATCGTCTGTGCCTGCTTGCCGTGCGCCGCCTCATCGAGTTGAAAGGCGGGATAGGTAGAGCGCATCCCCTTCTTGACGATGTCGCGCATAAACGCTGCATCGTCGACCACCAGAACCCGAACCTTTGTCACACCGCCTCCTGAGTGTTGCCGCAGCCGACCATCACTCTAGTGGTGGTTACGACCGTTATCTGTACATATTCCAATTGAACCCCAAACCTTACCATCTGTGATGATTTGGACAAAACAGTTCATCACGAAATTTTCTGTTACAGCAGACGTTTAACGGCACAACGAAGCGCATCCTCAGCCGCCGCTCGTCCAACAAAACCCATCGATTCAACCACCCTGGGCCAGCCCCCCTGTTCAATCACCTTGGCAACCAGCAATGCGCGCTCATTTTCACTCAGTGCAGGAGTATCGATTGCCACTAGCACCCTTTTACGGATCGCCGCCATGCAGAGCTCATACCCCCGGCTGCCACTTACAAACGATGCCAGATCCCTCTGATCCTGCTCATCAAGCGTCTCACTCGCTGTTTCACTTGATGCATGGCCCGCCAACAGGCGGCTCACCAGCTCAGGTTCCAGATCGTTCAATGGCTCTGTCAGCAGTAGCGGCAGCTGATCGATTAAACGTTGGTGAACCGCTTCGATCAGCGCTCGGCCCGCCGCAGTGATTGGGCTTGCCATCATCACAGCGTGGGCGCCACTACTCGCCTCTCGTTTAAGACCGATACGCAGTGGTCTCAGTGCGGCACGCTGCCAGAAGTCGAGCAGCTCACCACTCATTCCAAAGCTGGCACCAAGGTAGTCACAACCTGTCTGCTCGGCCGCTGCATATAATCTTTCGATCAGCGCCGTACCGATGCCTCGACCCTGCACGGCTGGATGAACCGCGATACGCATCACACGAGCACAACGCAGCTGCGGCGCCTCGACAAACCCGGCGTGCAGCGCCAGCGACTGTGGTATTAGATGGCCACGCACACGACGACGTCCCTCATAAACTGCCTGAGAGAGCTCGGCATCAAATCCACCCTCTGCCGCCACCAGCGCGGTGGCCACAACGTGGCCGCGATAACGCACCAGCTCCACACTCAGATTGGGCCCATCAAGCAGATTGCGCAGATCGGTCGGTGTGGTGCGGTAGTGAGCCAGCACCAGCAGACCAAACAGCTCAGCCAGCAGAGGCTCACCTGTCAGCAGTGCAGCGCGCTCTACTGTTTCAAAATGGCACTCATCCAGACTCAACGTAGCGAGCTGATCACCATCAACCGGCGATGCATCCAGCAGCAGCGCGCGGAAGACAAACCGCTCCAGTGGATCACCCGTCGACCAGCGAATCGGCGTCTGCATACGCAGCTGACGCCAGCCAGGCATCTCGGCATCGAGCACCTTCTGGAAACGAACTGCAAAGCCACGCCCCGTCCCCTCGTAGCCGTGGATGGTCGAGGCGAATACGGTACGTGAATAGTGGCGCACCATCTGCGTCAACAGTGGTGCCGGGATTGCCGCCGCCTCATCGACCAGTAGCAGATCAGCTTTCGGTTGTTCATGCAGCAGCCGATCGGGTGCAACGAATTCGATAACACCCTGCCGATACTCAAGCCGGCTACCCTGAGCTGAATCAACCCCCAGCAACTTTGCAGCATGCTCAAACAGGGCATCGACTGCAGCTCGCCGCGGTGCGGTAACGATAATGGAACGGCTCTTCTCTCTCAGCAGCTCTGCGGCTGCGATTCCGAGCGAGGCGCTTTTACCGCGCCCACGATCCGAGGTAATAACCAGCGGTCGGTGTCGGTGACCGGATCCCGTATGCAGTACCGCCTCAACGGCCTGTTGCTGATCGGCAGTGGCGTAGATCTCATCGTGGTAGGGCGGAGTCACTGCCACGACAGACTCGACGGCAAATGGATGCATCGGTCGATCCTGCTCAATCAGCGGCAGTCCGCTTTCGCGGACTAACGTTGTTAGTCGCTGCAACAGTCGGCCACTGACATCGGTCGCACGGTGTGGATAGACCGCAATGCGCTCCTTATCGGGATCTTCAAAGGCAGACCACTGTGCAAGCGACGGTATTAACAGCAGCAAAACTCCACCCGCTCGCACGCTACCACTGACGGCACCGAAGGCATCGGGATCGAAACCGCTGTAGGCATCAAATACCAGCAGATCAAGCTCACGCCCCAACTGTTTACGTGCCTTTGCCGCAGGCAGTGCGTCAACGCCCGCTGGCGGCTCACTACTGATCCAGAGCTGCCGTTTCTGATAAGGGGCCACATCAACTGCCGCCACCACGGCACGCCCCCACTCTCGCTCACCAGCGACCACCACCACGGCACGGTGGCGCAGCAGCTCAGCCTGTGCGACCAGGCGCTCGATCTGCGCGGCAATCTCGGCCAGTGAGTTGGGGGTTTGCGTCATGGCGCCATTTTGGCGGCTGGTGAGATAAATATCGAGCCGCTCATCTGGAAGGGTATGTGGTTCTGCTAAGCCGCGGAGTGCGGAGATTCGGCCCCTGAGTGCTCCACAATATCTCTCCAGCTCAAATGCGCCAGCACAGCACTGTAATCATCGCCAACGGTAGCACGCAGCGTGATTCGCTTACCATCGCTCGGGTGGGTAAAGGCAAGCTCAGAGGCTGCCAGCAACAGCCTGTGGCATTTGAAGTGGTCACGAAAGATTCGATTATGGCGCCCATCACCGTGGCTGGTATCGCCAACAATCGGATGAAAGATATGTTTCATATGGCGACGAATCTGGTGCTTGCGCCCCGTCTCAGGTTTTGCCTCGATCAGAGAGTAGCGGCTGGTTGGAAAACGTCCATCGGAGATCGGCAACTCCGCCGTTGCCAATCGTCGGTAGTGGGTCACTGCAGACTGCGCTTCTTTATCCTGACGCGCCTTACGATCGGTGGTCTTGTCGAGCTCCTCTTTGAGCGCATAGTCGATGGTGGCCTCAACCTCGGTATAACCACGCACCACTGCCAGGTAGCGCTTCTCGACCGTGTGTTGCTGGAACTGCGCCATCATCTCTCTGGCCGTCTCGCTATCGAGTGCAAACAGCAGTACTCCGGAGGTTGGTTTATCGAGACGGTGCAGTGGATAGACGCGTTGTCCGATCTGGTCACGCAGCAACTGGATGGCAAAGCGGGTCTCGTGCCGATCGATCGCACTGCGATGGACCAGCAATCCACTCGGCTTATTGATCGCGATCAGCCGTGGATCGCGGTAAAGGATTTCTAGCTCAGACTCCAAGCAGTGTCAGCTACGCCTGCTGACGCTCCAACACCATCTGATCGATCAGTTCCATCACCTCACTACTGGCGCGCTCTGCCGCTTCGATGTGTTGCAGCAGGCTTCGGTTGAGCTCCTCGTTGCCCTCCCAGTCGAGCAGCGACTCGGCCAGCGCTTCCTGTACATAGGCGTGCACACTGCGGTGCGGTGCCTCCAACGCCTTGAAGGCTCGCGTCTGTCCGAACAGTTGCTTACCCACACCCTCGTAGTACCACTTACCGAGGCGGCAACAGGTGTGATCAACCGAAACGGCCTGCGCCTCGGCAGAATCCTCACCCTTGCTCAGCGCCATGTAGCCGTTCTGTTTGTAGATGATGTGATCGATCTTGATCAGAGATGCAAAACCGAGATCCTTGGCATGACTGATGCGAGTGATGGTATCGCGCGAGGCATCGGCCAGCTCGGTGAAGCGTTGGTGGAACGCCTCCATGTTGGTCGAGACCTCGTCGGTCAGACCGCGGGTGGTATTGGCACCCTCCAGCATCTGTTCAACCCGATTACGGAACTTGGTCATGGTCTGATTAATCTCAACCGTGGCGTGTTTGGTTCGCTCAGAGAGCGCCTTGACCTCATCGGCTACCACAGCAAATCCGCGTCCACTCTCACCGGCTCTTGCCGCCTCAATCGCCGCGTTAAGCGCCAGCAGGTTGGTCTGATCGGCAATCTCGGAGATCAGCGAGAGCGACTCACCCACCTCAACGCTCTCGCCATTGAGTGCTTCAACCGACTCAGAGACGCTCTGCATGCTGCCCGCTATCGAGCTCAGTGCCCCACGGATCGAACCGACCGACTCACGACTCTCCTCGGTCATAGTGACATTGGCATCGGCTATCTGTTCAACCGTATTCATCTCATCGGTGACCGAGATCAGATCACTCTGATTGAGCTTTAGGTTTGATAGCAGATTGGTTGCGTTGATTCTGTGCAGATCAGAGGCGAGTTTGTTGCGTGAAATATAGGAAACATTCTCCGCCATCGCATCGATCGCAGTGTTGATACCGTCGAGTGAACGCGCCAGCTGACCGGGGATGCCATCGCTATACGCCTTGCGGTTATAGACCCCATCACCGACACGGGAAAAGCAGGTATTGACCTCTTTAAAGTAAGTCTCCATCAGATCGAGCATATCGTTCAGCTCCCAGGCGATGATGCCGATCTCACCCAGCCCCCCGGTATTAGTAATACGGTGGTGCAGCTCGCCCTTTGCGGTGGCACGAAGCACCGCTTCAATCTTCTGCAACCCCTTCAGAGGGCGTTTAGCCGCCCACCAGGCGTACCAGGTAAAAACGATTGCAATCCCGGGAAAGATCAGCTCTTCCAGATGCAGTCCGTGGTTAATAATCGAGGAGATCGCCAGCCCCATCACCAGCAGGGTAAAGACGATACAGGCGATCAGGAACTGTGTGTTGAGGAAGGGAACACCCTTACTGACGCCGTTCTCATAGTTTTTGTTTGTAGACATATCTGACTCCGTGCTCAAGATTAGGCTTGCAGGTTGAATACCAGCTCTTCGTAACTGGTATTCAGCTCCTTTAGCTTTCCGAGCAGAAACTTCATCGCCTCATCCATCCCCCTCACGGGGACCGACACGCTGCTCAATCGCCAGCATCTCTTGATAAACCGGTGTAAGTGCATCGATCGCTGCCTGTTTCGGCTTCCGCCTGACAGAAAAATAACCTTTTAGATCACCATTGCGATCGTAGTCGGGGGTGACATTGGCAAAGACCCAATAGTAGGAGCCATCGGAGGTCATATTCTTTACAAAACCGAAGAACTCCTGCCCCTGCTCCAGGGTCTGCCAGAGAAAGCGGAAGACGCTACGCGGCATATCGGGGTGTCGCACAACGTTGTGCTGGGTATTGAGAAGCTCCTTTTCGCTATAACCGGCAATCTTCATAAAGACGCGGTTACAGTAGGTGATCCGTCCCTTGATATCAGTCTTACTGACGATGAACTCATCATCGGCAAGTTTCACTTCACGGTTGTTGGGCGTGATCTTCTGCTTCATATCGCTCACTCACTTATATCTAAATGAAGCCTCTCGAGAGAGGGTTGCCATCCTATATTGGTGGCAAAATACCCTGATGCTTGAGCACGACCTGACACTGATGCTACAGCAATCGAAGACTAGCGATATCGATGCGCGCACAGAGCCTTCGGCACAACAGGTACCGGCAACAGGCGCTCATATCCTTGAGAGATGGAGCTAGCCGCAATCGTGGTGAGCGGTGCGAAGATAACTCCCGTAGTGCGTCATACCCAACCGCCTCCCCTGTTGGCTCTTAGTGGCCTTGGTTATCGGTTAGTGGGTCCCTGACACGATTAGAGTCTAGACGCTGAGAAGCGGATATAAAACCACATAATTTGAGGGCTTAACGAGACATCACTGAAACCACTCATCGTCCAAAAACTTTTTTCAGCAGTTCAGTGGTTCGTTCTGCTGGATTGTTGCGGATGGCCGCTTCCTCCCTGGCCTGGTAGTGAAAGATACCGTCCATTCCCTTATCAACCACATAGCCGTTGAGATCCGATTTCACATCACCGACAAAGGGGAGCGACTCATACTTTCCAACCACTCGGTCATAACTCTTCACCGCACCCACCTCATTGAGGGTTCCTTCGACGATCGGCAGCATCTCTTTGCTGAGCGGTGCGGACATCTTGCTGCGGAAATACTGTGTCGCCGCGTCATCAGGGCCGCTATATATCTTCTTCACATCATCGAGCGTCATCTCGCTGATCGCATCGACAAACAGCCGCTTCGCTTTGGGTGTCGCACGTTCGGCAGCGCGGTTCAACTTCAACTCCAGATCATCCAGCATTGAACCCATACCGATGGCCGAGAGCGCCTTGTTCACCTTCTTCAGGCTCTTCGGCAGTGGAATATGGATCTTCGGATCACCATTGAAGCCGTCGGTCTGTCCCAGCTGCCCCACCACCCGTTCGGAACCCACACGTAGCGCCTCCTTTAGGCCATCACCAATCTCACCATCACTCAGTGCCCTGGATGCCTGCTCTTCGACGCCGAAATCTTCCAGCAATTCGCGCCCCTTATCCCACCAACCTGCTGATGCCGTACCCATCAGCAGCGTCAACACCAGTGCTGCGGCCACCCGGCCGACTCCTCTTCCAGAACACACGCTACGTTGATTCACCGCCACCACTCCTCTGTCGGACAACCACTACTGTTTAACACTAACTCTATGCAATCAATAGCGACGATTACATTTAAAATTGTAAAAAACTGTCGATTTAACAAGCCATCTGCTAGCTTCAAGGTCTAGGCATCGGACATTGTTGGGAAGGGCAGCGGACATTTATTGTGATGAAAGAGAGTCATTTTAACTTCAGTTCAAGACAGATTGCCTCAGCTTTCATCACCATAATCATCATTCTGGTTGGTACCTCCTCGCTTAGCCTCTATCAGACCCATCGCGTCTCCAAAGAGCTCAATCGCGTCGTTACCGTTAGCGACGTACAGATAGAGATCGTCAATAAATTTCTAAAACTCGCCCACGAACGCTCGCTTACCCTGCAGAGTATGCTGCTCACACGCGACCCATTTGAACTCGATGATCATCAGATGCGCGCCTCAGCCGCCGCCAGTAACTACCTACGCCTTCGCGACGTCCTGCTGAAGATGGAACTCAGCACCGATGAGCGGGCACTGATCAGGGAACAGGACAAACAGACGATAAATACCGGCATTAAGCAGAGTCGTGTTATCCGACTGGCTGTAGACGGTCAATTTGACCTGGCGCGCGGGCTTCTCTACGACGAGGCGATTCCCAGTCAGGCCAAGGCGATGGGGTTTATGCAGCAATTCATCGACCTCAAGCAGGCAAAAAAGCGCGCCACTATTAGAGAGACCAAGCAGATCATCGACCGCACCACCGACACCATCCTGGTGCTGGTGCTGCTCGGCGTCATCATTAGCATAGCCATCGCCTATATCGTCACTACTCGGCTCAAGCACGAAATCAACTTCCGTAACCAGTTTGAGTCTGAACTGGAACAACGCGTTGAGGAGCGAACCGAGGCGCTGACCTTTATCGCCAGCCACGACACGCTCACGGCCCTTCCTAACCGCGCCGTATTCACCGAGCAGCTTGCCAACTCAGTGAAACACGCCGATCGTAACGGTCAACTGATGGCGCTATTTTTCATGGATCTCGACGGCTTTAAGGCGATCAACGACCTTCACGGTCACGATATTGGCGATAAGGTGCTGATCGAGGTCTGCCGGCGCTTCAAGGAGACGCTCCGTGAGGAGGATGTGGTGGCACGTATCGGGGGTGACGAGTTCACGGTGATCATCAACGAGCTGGAACAGAAGGGCGATGCACTCTCTGTGGCACAGAAGCTCATCACACAGATCAATACACCGATGCGGTTTGATGCTATCGAGTGTCGCGTCGGTATCAGTATCGGTATCAGCTTCTTCCCCAATAACGTTCTCTCACCCGATGCACTTCTGACCGAGGCGGACGATGCGATGTATGCTGCCAAACGTTCCGGCAAGAACCGCTACTCGGTCGCCACCTCCATCGTCTAGGCCACTCAGGGATCAGTCCATCGATCTCGCACCGAAACCCGCAGTAACCCCGTGGTTGAATAACACCCCCCACGCCCACACCATCGAGGCATGGCCCGCTTAGAATCACTCCAATTTGATAACAGCTTTGCACGATTATCCGATGCCTTTCACACCCGCATCTCACCGACACCGCTGTATAGACCCCATCTCGCCTGCTTTAACCATACGGCTGCTGAGCTCATTGAACTCGACCCGGCTGAGGCGCATCGTGCCGAGTTTGTCGACTACTTCAACGGTGCCCGGATACTGCCGGGGGCCGATCCGCTTGCCGCCATCTACGCCGGCCACCAGTTTGGTCATTTTGTGCCACAGCTTGGTGACGGGCGCGCCGTTCTGCTGGGTGAGGTGCGTACCAGTCAGGGTAAGCGCTGGGAGTTGCAGCTCAAGGGATCGGGACAGACACCCTACTCCCGCAGCGCCGATGGTCGCGCCGTACTGCGTTCGACGATTCGAGAGTACCTCTGCAGTGAGGCGATGCATGGTCTTAACATTCCGACCACCCGCGCCCTCTGCATAATCGGCAGCGAAGAGGAGGTCTATCGTGAATCCCTCGAGTCGGGGGCGATGCTGTTACGCATGGCACCCAGCCACCTGCGTTTTGGTAACTTCGAGCTCTTCTACTATCGCAACCAGTACGATGAGCTCAGACAGCTCGCCGACTACGCCATCGACCACCTCTTTCCCGAGATCGCTGACGCTCCCAATCGTTACCTCGAACTGTTTCGTGAGGTCAGCCGTCGAACCGCCGAGCTAATCAGCCGCTGGCAGCTGGTCGGTTTTGCGCACGGCGTGATGAACACCGACAACATGTCACTGCTCGGCCTGACCATCGACTACGGACCCTTTGGCTTTCTCGATAGCTACGACCCCAGCTTTATCTGCAACCACTCAGACCACACCGGCCGCTACGCCTTTGCCGCACAGCCGATGATTGCACGCTGGAATGTCAGTCGTCTTGGCCAGGCGCTGCTGCCGCTGTTTGAGGGTAGTAATAAGGAGGCCGCTGAACACGCCAACGAGACGTTATCCGAGTTCATGCCCCATTTCGATCGCCACTACAGTGCCGGTCTGGCGAAGAAACTGGGACTGACAAGCAGTGATACGAATGACGATCAACTCGTCCAATCACTGCTGAAACAGATGCAGGAGAGTGGCTGCGATTTTACCAACCTGTTCCGCACACTCAGTGACCTACAGCTCGACAACCCGAACGCCGATGGCCCCCTTCGCGACCAGTTCATCGACCGTGATGGTTTTGATCAGTGGACAATCAACTACCGCAAGCGTCTACACGCTGAAGGGAGTCGTGATGAGCTGCGCAAACAGAGCATGGATCGGGTTAATCCTAAATACATATTACGTAACTACCTGGCACAGAGCGCCATTGAACGTGCCGAACAGGGCGACTACAGCGAGGTTGATCGACTCATGAGCCTGCTGCGCGATCCCTTTAGCGAACAGGCGGAGATGAGCGAGTACGCAGCTCTGCCGCCCGACTGGGCGAACACGATTGAGGTCAGCTGCTCCTCGTAAAGAGAGGCACAACCTCCCTGTTAACCACCTCTCAATACCTAACCTTCAGCGACGTAGTCCTCGGTATCGTTACCGGCTACCACCTTGTGGTCGGGTAACTCCATGTGCAGATAGGTCTGGCGGTTCTCTTCATTCTCAAAGTAGATCTCCAGTCCATCTTCACCACTCCCTTCATAGACGCAGGGGTGGCTCTCAGGGTTAGGAACCTCTTTGAGGGAGATCGGATCTAGTGTGGTGCGAATTCTCATCGTACGACCCTCCATAACAGTCAATCACAGGTGTGATAAAGCTATAGTTATCCCGACTGTTTTAGTCAAGATTAGGGTGGTTGTGTAGGCCTATAACCCGTGTGTCTTAATAAGCGTTCTAATCGGCGTGTTAAGAGGGGCTGTTGGTGACGCTGCTCTGCTCGACAAACGCCACAAAATCATGCTCAGCCAGGGGACGTGCATAGAAGAAACCCTGTGCGTTCAGGCACCCCGCTTCGATCAGGAACCGGGTCTGTTCCTCACTCTCAACACCCTCGGCAATCACCTCAAGGTTGAGGCTCTGCGCCAGGTTGATAATCGCATGGGTAATCCGCTCATCGCTCTTATCCTCGGGGATATCGGAGATAAAGGAGCGATCAATCTTGAGTCGGCTGATCGGCAGTCGCTTGAGGTAGTTTAGCGAGGAGTAACCGGTGCCAAAATCATCAATCGCGATCTTTACCCCGAGCGATTTCAGTTCGGTCAGCGGTGGGATACTGCGCTGGATATCTTCCATGATCGCCGTCTCGGTGATCTCCAGCTCCAGGCGATCTGCCGGGAAGCCGCTCTCGTTGAGCAGCCTCTCAACACTCTCAGCAAACGCGGTATCCTCGAGCTGACGTGCGGAGACGTTGGCCGAGAAGACCAGCTGCGAGAGTTGCGGATGTCTGTTCCAACGAGCAGCAAAGGCGAACACCTGCCCCAGCACCCAGACACCGATCTCACCGATCAGCCCCGCCTCCTCGGCGATCTGGATAAACTTCATCGGTGAAACGCTGCCCAACGTAGGATGGTTCCAGCGCAGCAGTGCTTCGGCACCTGTGACCTGGCCGCTCGTCAGATCGATCTGTGGCTGGTAGTGGAGGGTGAGCTGTTCGCGTTGAATCGCCATCGAGAGTTCACGCTCAATTTCCATGCGCTGCAGCAATATCTGGTTGAGACGCTCGGTAAAGAACTGGAAGTTGGCACGCCCCGACTCCTTGGCGTGATACATCGCCGTATCGGCATTCTTGATCAGGGTAGCGATATCGTTGCCGTCGTCAGGGAAGAGACTGATGCCGATACTTGGCGATACCTTGAGCACCTCATTATCAACCCGGCACTCCTCAGAGACGCTCTTTAGCAGTTTCTCGGCAATATGCGCCACATCACCGATGCTCTCCACCTCCGGCAGGATAATGATGAACTCATCACCGCCCTGACGACAGACAGTATCGCTGGCGCGTACCACTGAGGTGAGCCGCTTGGCGACGATCTTGAGCAACATATCGCCGTAGTGATGGCCGAGCGAGTCGTTGATCACTTTAAAACGATCGAGATCGATGAAGAGGATCGCTACGTTGCCATGGATACGTTTCGCCTTGGCGATCGCCATCTCCAGGCGGTCCTGCATCAGGGTGCGGTTGGGCAGGCCAGTGAGTGCATCATGGTGCGCCATATGCTGGATGCGTTCCTCCTTCTCTTTGTAGCTCGTGGCGTCGGAGAAGATGGCGATGTAGTTGCAGATATGACCGGCACCATCACTCAGTGTGGTAATGGTGAGCCACTCGGGGAAGACGGTACCGTCCTTGCGGCGGTTCCAGATCTCCCCCTTCCAGTAACCCGTCTCCTGAACCTGCCCCCACATTTCGGCATAGAAGTCCTCGTCGTGCCGCCCAGAGGAGAGTATGGCGGGAAACTCGCCCACCACCTCATCGTTCTCATAACCGGTGATGTCGGTAAAACTCTGGTTAACGGTGATGATGCGGTTATCGGCATCAGTAATGAGAATCGCCTCTCCGCTGTGCTTGAAAACCATACCCCACAGCAGTAGCTGATCATGGCTCACCTTCTCCTGACTGATGTCGTGCAGGATCAGCGTCTCGCCAACATGGTTCCCATCATCATCGAGCAGCATCGAACTGATCGAGCGGACATAGATCGAACCGCCATTCTGGGTTGCGTAGCGTTCAATGTCGTTGTTATTGGTCAGCTCATCGCTATCACAGAAGTGTTGCTCGCTGGGTAGTTGCAGCTCATCAAACTTGCGGCCATGCATCTCTTCGCTGCTATAACCAAACATCCGCTCTGCTGCAGGATTCCAGTTCACCACGCTGCGGTCGAGGTTGGTGGTAATGATCGCCTCACTGGTCTGCTCGATGATCCCCGCCAGCATTCGGTCACGTTCTGCACTATCGCGAATGTTCTCGGTCATCTCCTCAGCCAGCTGTGCGGCACGCTGCTGCAGCACCTCATTGTTCTCCTGCAGCTCCTTGACCAGATAGGGGAGTCGCTATTTTTGCGAGAGTTTGTTTTGGGCATCCAAGCCCAAGCAAACAGCAAAAACTTCACGCGACCGTTTATGCCTGCGGCGCCCC
>NZ_MPRL01000032.1:0-39041 GCF_002020875.1 Solemya pervernicosa gill symbiont
GGGCGCCGTAGGCATAAACGGTCGCGTTAAGTATTTGCCGCTTGCTTGGGCTTGGATGCCCAAAACAAGCTTCCGCAAAAATAGCGACTCCCCGGGGTCCTTATTTTATTTGTGGCGAATCTAGCTAGATTGGGTTGCTAATGCAAAGTCGATATTGTTACGCGGCATCGTGTTCAGCATTAGGAGATGCTTTCATGCTACCCCACTGGTCGATCAGGCTCTGCCGAATGCGATTGAGTTGCCCGTGGAAAAAGTGATCGGCGGTGGTGAGCCATCTGAAATCGGGGCGGTTGGGTTGAGACTCGACCCACTCTGCAACGGCTTCGGGTGGGGTGACTTCATCTCTTCCTCCCTGAATGACCGTCCAGGGAATCTCGACATTGGGAGTCTCCTCAAAATCGAACATCTTCACCGGCGGCGCAACCAGCAGCAGGCGCTCTGCAGCAGCATCAACATGACCGCGTAGTGCCACGTAGGCACCAAAGGAGAAACCTGCCAACCAGATGGGGGCGCCGGGATGTCGTTGTTGGAATAGTTTAACTACAGCGAGAAGGTCGTCAGTCTCTCCTATGCCATGATCGAATTGACCGTTACTCTTCTCGACGCCACAGAAGTTGAAGGTGATGCTGAGCAGACCCAGATCGTTGAAGGTCTTGGCCAAGGTATGCACCACCTTGTTTTGCAGGCTACCGCCATAGAGTGGGTGGGGGTGGCAGATCACCACGATCGGATGGCTGTCGTTATAACACTCTGGGTATGAGGTGAGGAGCTCAAGTTGACCAGAAGGTCCCGGGATTAGCAGTTCTTCACCCACACAGAGACCATCCTCCTTGTTGTCATGGAGGTGGCGTGTTTGGTGTTCGGAGAAGTCGATGTCGTCTGTCATATTCAAGTAGTGATCTCTGTTGCACCCGCATCATACTGGGCGCTCATTCGATGACAACCTGAAACTGTGAGGTTAATTTGTAAACCTGATTTCTATCGATAACGAAGCACGGAATCCTATGCTATGCTCAGTCGAGTTATCAGGGTTAATGATCTGAATTAAAACTAAAAAGGACGCAGAGCTGCGGGGGGATAAGATGAAGCTGAGACATTTCTTGATAGGTGGTTTTGCTGCACTGCTGGTTGGTCAGGCAAGTGCTGAGGACGGTAATAACTACGTTGGACTTAGCTGGATGGCCGACTATCAATATACCGCCGACAGTACCGGCACCAAGATCAGTAATGGTGGCTCAGCGGGCTATCTGGCCAAGTTGGGTCATAACTACTCCGATAATTTTGGCCTTGAGGCGCAGGTGTTGCGTACCCCCGAGGTGTCGACCGACGATGGAGACTATCAGGTCAATGCGCTGGGTGGCGTCTTTATGCGCGGCAATCTGCCGCTGATGGATGACCGTTTGCGTCTCTACGTGCTGGGTGGCGTCTCGTTGATGCACACCAGTGTTGATGACGGTACATCAAGTGAGACAGACCTGCAGGGCGGTGTCTCCTACGGTGGTGGTATCGAACTCTACGGAAATGAGACCACTGCGCTCACTGCCGAGTTTGTGCAGTATGTCGATCAGGGCAATTACGGTCTGAAATCGTGGAACATCGGTTTTGTTAACCGTTTTTAAGCTGCATTAACCACTATTGAATTGAAAAGCCGCACTCTGTGCGGCTTTTTTATGCCTGGTTATCAAGGGAAGAGGATGAGAGAGACGATTGTACTGGTTCACGGTCTACTGATGCGTGGAGCGGAGATGAGCCTGTTGCGATTGAGGCTGCATCGTTGTGGTTATCGAGTAGCACAGTTTAGTTATGCCACGTTGCGTAGCACACCGTGTGATCGTCTTGAGCAATTAAGACGTTTTGTGCAGAGACAAGAGGGAGAACGAATCCACTTTAGTCTGCCACAGTCTGGGGGGGCTGTTGGTGCGCCAGCTACTGAATGACTATCCAGATTTGCCGCCGGGGCGTGTAGTGACACTGGGTACGCCGCATCAGGGGAGCTATGTCGCAAGGCGTTTTGACAACAACCTCGTTGGACGGGTGTTACTGGGACATAGTCGGGGTGTGTTGACCGAGCAGGATCACGGTTGGTCGCTAGATCGTGAGCTGGGAGTGATCGCCGGTTCTCGGTCGGTGGGTGTTGGCCTGCTGGTGCCGGGTCTGGCAAAGCCGAACGACGGTACAGTGGCGGTTGTGGAGACGCGACTGGAGGGGATGAGTGATCATCTAGTTCTGGTCACCACACATATGGGACTGCTCGGTTCAGCTGAGGCTGCAGCGCAGTGTTGTCACTTCCTGAAAAATGGAGACTTTTTCCATGATTCAGATACGCCATAGCGGGCGCAAAATGGTACACTGGCGCGAATTTTTTACCGGATATAGAGAGTTACAGAGAGGGTTTCATGGCGGGACATAGTAAATGGGCCAATATTCAGCACCGTAAGGGCGCGCAGGATGCCAAACGCGGCAAGCTCTTCACCAAACTGATTCGAGAGATCGTGGTAGCTGCCAAGATGGGTGGTGGTGATCCCGATTCCAACCCTCGTCTGCGCGCGGCCATCGATAAAGGCCTCGCTGGCAACATGAAGAAAGACACCATCGAGAACGCAGTTAAGCGTGGTTCCGGTGATGTCGATGGCGATAACTATGATGAGATCCGCTACGAGGGCTACGGCCCATCGGGTGTAGCGGTAATGGTCGACTGCCTGACCGATAACCGTAACCGTACCGTCTCTGAGGTCCGTCACGCCTTTACCAAGGCGGGTGGTAACCTTGGCACCGACGGTTCAGTTGCCTATCTCTTTACCAAGATCGGCATGATGAGCTACCCGGCTGGTTCCGATGAGGACGCCATCATGGAGGCCGCACTGGAGGCGGGTGCTGAGGATGTGGTGACCAACGATGACGGCACCATCGAGGTGACCACCGCCTGGGAGGAGTTCACCAATGTTAAGGATGCGATGGTTGCCGCCGGTTTCGAGCCCGAGGTGGCCGATATCACCATGAACCCTTCAACCGGTGTTGATCTGGGGCTAGAGGATGCAGAGAAGGTGATGCGACTGGTTGATACGCTGGAGGATCTCGACGATGTACAGAATGTCTACTCCAACGCTGACTTCTCCGATGAGGTGATGGCGCAGCTTTAGGTTGTGTCCGTTATGACTCGTATCCTCGGTATCGATCCCGGCTCCAGAATCACCGGATTCGGTATCATCGAGACCGAGGGGATGAAGAGTCGCCATATCGCCAGTGGCCACCTGAAGATCAAGGGTGATTCACTGCCGGAGCGGCTGAAACAGATTTTCGATGGAGTGAGTGAGGTGCTGGCAGAGTTCTCCCCCGATGAGATGGCGATCGAGAAGGTCTTCATGGCCCGTAATGCCGACTCCGCTCTCAAACTCGGTCAGGCACGTGGTGCAGCGATCTGTGCCGGTGTGACCCACGACCTCACCGTTAGTGAATACAGCCCAACCCAGATCAAACAGGCGGTGGTCGGAACCGGTCGCGCCGACAAGGCACAGGTTCAACATATGGTGGCGCAGATCCTCAGTATCGCTGAGAAGCTACAGGCCGATCAGGCCGATGCCTTGGCAATCGCCCTCTGTCATGGCCACACCAGCAAGACGATGCTCAATATCCCGACGGCCCGCAGTCGTCGTGGTGGGAGATGGCGATGATTGGTCGTCTGCGCGGTGCCCTGCTGGTCAAACAACCGCCCCAGCTACTGCTCGATGTGAATGGTGTCGGTTATGAAGTTGAAGCGCCGATGTCGACCTTCTACAACCTCCCCGAACTCAACGCCACCGTTACCCTGCACACCCACCTGGTGGTGCGTGATGATGCCCATATCCTGTTCGGTTTTGGCAGCGAGAGTGAGCGTTCGATGTTCCGCGCACTGATCAAGGTTAACGGTGTCGGTGCCAAACTGGCGCTGGCAATTCTCTCCGGCATGAGCGCCGAGGAGTTTGCCCGCTGTGTGCAGGAGGATAGTGTCACGGCACTGACCCGACTGCCCGGTATCGGTAAAAAGACCGCCGAGCGGCTGATCGTTGAGATGCGTGACAAGCTGGGTGATGTCGAGGCGGCAGTCTCGCTTCCGGGTGCTGGCGCTGCGGACAAAGAGGTGGTCGAGAATCCAGTCGAGGATGCTGTTAGTGCACTGATCGCACTCGGTTACAAACCGAACGAGGCGAGCAAAATGGTACGTGCGGTTGCCAGTGAAGATGCGAGTAGCGAAGAGTTGATACGCATGGCGCTGCAGTCGGCAGTGAAGGGTTAGGGCGTGGACGAAGATCGTCTTATTACTGCAGCCGGTCAGTCGGATGAGGAGGCGCTGGAGCGTGCTATTCGCCCCAAGATGCTCGCCGACTATGTCGGACAGCCCGCCGCCTGCGAACAGCTCGATATCTTTATTAATGCGGCACGCCACCGCAACGACGCACTCGATCACACACTGATCTTCGGCCCGCCTGGGCTGGGCAAGACAACACTCTCACATATCATTGCCAACGAGATGGGTGTGAACATGCGTCACACCTCCGGCCCAGTACTGGAACGTCCTGGTGATCTCGCCGCGCTGTTGACCAACCTTGAACCGCACGATGTGCTGTTTGTCGATGAGATCCATCGCCTCAGTCCGGTGGTCGAAGAGGTGCTCTATCCGGCGATGGAGGATTACCAGCTCGATATCATGATTGGTGAAGGCCCAGCGGCACGCTCAATCAAACTCGATCTGCCACCCTTCACCCTGGTCGGTGCAACCACTCGCGCCGGACTGCTGACCTCTCCGTTGCGTGATCGTTTTGGTATCGTGCTGCGACTCGAGTTCTACAACGTAAAAGACCTGACTCATATCGTTACACGTTCGGCCGATATCCTCTCGGTCGATATTGATCAGGGGGGGGCTGGTGAAATCGCACGCCGCTCTCGTGGCACACCGCGTATCGCCAACCGTCTGCTGCGTCGGGTACGTGACTATGCACAGGTGAAGGCAAACGGCCTTATCAATGCTGAGGTCGCCTCCAGTGCGATGGAGATGCTCGGTGTCGATGGTAACGGTTTTGATCAGATGGATCGTCGTCTGCTGCAGACCATGATTGAAAAGTTCGGTGGTGGTCCGGTCGGTGTCGATAACCTGGCGGCGGCGATTGGCGAGGAGCGTGGCACCATCGAGGATGTGTTGGAACCCTTCCTGATCCAGCAGGGCTTTATGATGCGCACCCCGCGCGGTCGTGTGGCAACAGAGAACGCCTATCGCCACTTTGGTCTCAAGCTGCCGAGTCACGTTGCAGCGAGTCTTGATTCAAATCTGTTTGGTGAGTGAACGAAATGGTTGTGGTGAAGTCACAAAAAAGCAGCTGTTTGAAGAATGGGGGAGCAGCCGCGTGAGCACCTTTCACTGGCCGGTGCGGATCTATTACGAAGATACCGACAGCGGTGGCGTGGTCTACTACGCAAACTACCTCAAATTTATGGAGCGGGCGCGCACCGAGTGGCTGCGCAGTCTCGGTTTTGAACAGGATCGGCTGATTGAGGAGCAGGGGATCATCTTTGCCGTTCGCTCTGTCAATGCTGACTACCTCAAGCCAGCTCATTTTAATGATGCACTCGATGTCTCGGCTGAGATCATCGAGCAGGGTAAGGCAAGTTTTAGCTTTGAGCAGATCGTCAGTCGTGATGGCGTGGTGCTCTGTAAGGGAGAGATTAAAATCGCCTGTTTGAAGGCCGATACGATGCGCCCCTGTCCAATACCAAAAATAATGTTAATGGAGATGCAGGATGAACGTTGATCTCTCTTTTACCCACCTGATTCTGGGAGCGAGTCCACTTGTACAGGCTGTGATGCTGCTTCTACTGGTGGTCTCGATTGCATCGTGGAATATGATCTTCCGCAAATGGAGTGCGCTGAAGCAGGCACGACGCGATGCCGATGATTTTGAAGAGCGCTTCTGGTCGGGCGGTGACCTGAGCCAGCTCTACAAACAGATCTCAATGCGCCATCACGATCCCGAGGGGATGGAGCGTATCTTCGAGGCGGGTTTTAGTGAATATGCACGGCTGAGCAAGAAGCCGGGTATCGACCCTGATGCAGTAGTTGAAGGTGCGCAGCGCGCGATGCGGGTGGCTCTGACCCGTGAGGTCGATGAGGTTGAGTCAAATCTTCCCTTCCTCGCCACGGTCGGTTCGACCAGCCCCTATGTCGGTCTGTTCGGTACCGTGTGGGGCATCATGAATGCCTTCCGCGGTTTGGGTAATGTGCAGCAGGCGACGTTGGCGATGGTAGCGCCCGGTATCGCCGAGGCGCTAATCGCCACCGCGATGGGCCTATTTGCCGCGATCCCCGCCGTGCTCGCCTACAACCGCTACTCGCACGATGTTGAACGCCTTGAGGGGCAGTACGACAACTTCCTTGAGGAGTTCTCGACCATTCTGCATCGTCAGGCACACGTGCAATCAGGGACGGTTTAATCCGTGGCTGCCGTGCAGAAGGGACGTAAGCGTCGCCGCCCAATTGCCGAGATCAACGTCGTTCCCTATATCGACGTAATGTTGGTGCTGCTGGTGATCTTTATGATCACCGCACCGCTGCTGACCCAGGGCGTTACCGTTGATCTGCCGCAGGCCGATGCTGAGCCGCTGAAGGCAGAAGATCGTGAGCCGCTAGTGGTGAGTGTTGATGTTGAAGGGCGCTATTTCCTTAATGTCGGCAACAAGGTTGAGAAGCCTATAGAACCAGAAATCCTCAAGGCACAGGTAGCAAAGGTACTCAAGCTACAGCCTAAAACGCCTGTCATGGTTCGCGGTGATAATAGCGTCGATTACGGTCGTGTGGTTGAGGTGATGGCGCTGTTGCAAGAGGCGGGCGCGCCAAGTGTGGGGCTGATGGCCGATCCACGCGGACAGGATAAGTAGCGGAACGCCGATGGCATCACGAGGCGGCAATCGCTTTCTTTCCCTCTTCTACTCGCTGACGATCCACGTCGGGCTGGCGGCGATGCTGGTGATGGGAATGGACTGGTCGAGCGAAAAACCGATCGAGCAGCCCAAGGTCGATATCATCCAGGCGCAGTTTGTCGATGAGACGAAGGTGCAGGCCGAGCTAAAACGGCGTGACGATGTGATCCGAAAAAAGGCTGAGGCGGAGAAGAAGCGCAAGCTGGATGCCAAGCGCAAGGTCGAGGCAGAGAAAAAACGCAAACTCGACGCGAAACGTAAAGCAGTGGCAAAGAAAAAAGCGGATGCCAAACGTAAGGCGGACGCGAAGAAAAAGGCTGATGCCAAACGAAAGGCCGAGCTGAAGAAGAAAGCCGATGCCAAACGCAAGGTGGAAGTAGAGAAAAAACGTAAGCTTGAGGCCAAAAAGAAGGCTGAAGCGGAAGTGAAGCGCAAAGAGGCCGAGGCGGAGAAGCAGCGTAAGGCTGCGGAAGTTGAGAAGCAGAGAGTTGCTGAGCAGGAGCGCCAACGCATTGAAAAGGCGGCTCGCGAGGAGCGTGAGCGTGAAATGCGCGAGGCGCTAGAGGCGGAGCAGCGCGAAGCGGAGGCCGCCCGACAGGTAGCCGCTGCACGGGCGGCTCAGAAGGCGATTACCAGTTACAAAATTCGCATCGCACAGCGTGTGCAGAGCTACTGGTTGAAACCGGGTGGCTGGCGAGCGGGTCTGCAATGTTCGGTGCGGGTGCAGATGATCCCGGGTGGCGAGGTGGTCTCGGTGCAGATTGAACGGAGCTGTGGCAGCGCTATTTTTGATCGCTCGGTAGAGAACGCCGTGCGCAAGGCATCCCCCCTGCCGGTTCCATCCGATCCGGCGATTTTTGACCGAATGCGTGTGATAACCTTCATCTTCAAACCGGAGGAGTAAGTTTGAACAAAATCTTTATTAGAGGCCTGCTAGCCTTGATGGTCTGGCTTGGATCTACTGCCCTACAGGCTGAGGGTCTGACCATCGAAATCACCAAGGGTGCCGAAGGTGCATTACCTATCGCGGTGATTCCATTTGGTATGCAGGGTGTGAACGGTATCGATCCTTCGCAGAATGTCGGCCGTATTGTCGCGGCGGATCTCAGACGCAGTGGACTCTTTAAACCGCTAGCTGAGAAAGATCTGCTCTCTCGTCCGACCGATGGTACTGGAGTCCGCTTTGCTGATTGGCGTCTGCTGGGGGCAGACAACATTGTGGTCGGTCGCATGACCCCCAAGGGCGGCGGTAAGTTTGAGCTGCGCTTTCAGCTCTTCGATGTGACCCAGGAGAAGCAGCTGGCGGGATACAGCTTTCAGGTCTCGCGTACCAATATTCGCCGTGTCGCCCACCACATCAGTGATCTTATCTATGAGAAGCTGATCGGTCATCCGGGTGCATTCTCGACCCATATCGCCTATATCAGTCGCCTCGGCAGCAACGAGAAGCCGACCTTTGTACTACAGGTGGCCGATGCTGATGGTTTTAATCCACAGGTGGTGCTGCGCTCTTCGCAGCCGTTGATGTCACCCGCCTGGTCGCCCGATGCAACGCGTCTTGCCTATGTCACCTTTGAGAAGGGCAAGGCGTCTATCTATATGCAGAACATCCGTAGTGGCAAGCGCGATCTGATCGCATCCTATGCCGGTATTAATGGCGCACCGTCGTTCTCGCCTGATGGTAAACGGATGGCGCTGACCCTTTCAAAGGATGGCAATCCTGAGATCTATGTGGTTGAACTGGGGAGTCGTAAGCTACGTCGACTGACCAACCACAATGCGATTGACACAGAACCGGTATGGTCTCCTGACGGGCGTATGGTAGTCTTTACCTCCGACAGGGGCGGAAGACCCCAGCTCTACAAGGTGGCGGCGCGGGGTGGTAAGGCGCAGCGACTGACCTTTGAGGGCAAATATAACGCCAGAGCAAGCTTCTCCCCGGATGGGCGACGGCTTGCTTTTGTGCATCAGGTTTCAGGTGATAGTCGTTTCCGGATTGCAGTGATGGAGATGGATAGTGGTGAGATTAGAATCCTCACCGACGGCAGCCTGGACGAGTCACCGAGTATTGCGCCTAATGGCAGCATGGTGATCTATGCCGCAACGGAGCGTTATAAGGCGGTGCTCTCTGCGGTCTCCGTGGATGGGCGTGTACAGCAGCGGCTGGCACTGAGTGAGGGTGATGTTCGCGAACCTGCGTGGTCACCGAAGCCGATGCGTTAGCGGTGTGAGAAGAATCCAACAACTTAAAAGTAATTGATGAGGAAGGGGTGGCTGAATGAAGATCTTCAAGAGTGTGGTGCTGTTTGTCTCTATCCTGACACTGACTGCGTGTAGCGGTATGGGTGGCGGTGAGCAGGGTGATGTGGCTGTCGATGATCACAGCACAACGACCGGTGGTGAGGGTGCCGATGGCGCTTCAACTAGTGGCGCGATGGGTGGTGACTACTTTGATGGTCGCATGCTCAATGATCAGAGTGGTGATCCACTGAACCGCTGGGTGATCTACTTCGATTTCGATAGCAGTGCAGTGATGGAAGAGAACAACGCCATGCTGGGCGCACATGCCGCCTACCTGCTGGAGCATCCTGAACTGACCCTGACCCTCGAGGGGCATGCCGATGAGCGTGGTACCCGTGAGTACAACATCGGTCTGGGTGATCGTCGCGCACAGGGCGTTCGTGAGGTCTTGACCCTGCAGGGCGCGCCTGGCCACCAGATCAACACCGTCAGCTACGGTGAAGAACGCCCTGAGGGCTTTGGTCATAGCGAAGAGTCGTGGCGCCTGAATCGTCGCGTGGTACTGGTCTACTCCAACTAAGCGATATGTCGATATTAGATAGAAAGCCTGTTTACGCGCTGCTGCTGGCAGCGGCGTTCTCACAATCTGCGATTGCTGCTCCGGTTGAGCCGGTCACCAACAACGGTCTTGAGGTGCGTATGCAGCGCCTTGAACGTGTGTTGGAGAGTAGCGCGTTATTGAATATGCGTAGTTCGCTCCAGCAATTGCAGAGTGAAGTACAGCAGCTACGTGGTGATCTTGAGCAGCAGAATTTTGAGCTCGAGCGACTCAAGAAGCGTCAACAGGAACTCTATCTTGATATTGATCGTCGGCTTCAGGCCAGACCGACGGCAGTTGCACCAACGCTGCCGACCCCACCAGTAGCACGTCCGGGCATGCCAATGATTGGACCTTCGCTGACACAACCGGCATCACCTTCGGTTGCGCAACCGATGGCTCCAGCGTTGCCTATGACTACACCTCAGCCGGCGTTGAGCACGAATCCCTCAATGGCACTGCAGCCACAGGCGACGGTGCCGAGTCAGGGTGAGCAGATCGCCTATCAGCGCGCCTTTGGTCTACTCAAAGAGGGTAACTATCGACAGGCGATTGGTGCCTTTACCAGTCAGTTGAATGCATTTCCTCGTGGTAACTATGCCGATAACGCACGCTACTGGATGGGTGAGGCATACTACGTGATGCGTGACTTTACCCCTGCATTAGCGGAGTTCAGCAAGGTGCAGAGTGAGTTCCCATCCAGCGCCAAGGTGGCCGATGCAACACTGAAGATCGGTTATATCCGCTACGAGCTGAAGGAGTACGACGAAGCTCGACGTGTGCTTGATTCGGTCAAGAGTCGCTACCCTGGTAGTCGTTCCGCACGCTTGGCTGACAAACGTCTGCAGCAGATGCTCCGTGAAGGGCGCTGAGTTGTCGCGCCTGTAGCAGTTGGTTGGTCGACTATGAGTAGCAATGAGCGCGCGCAACAGCTGCGCATCAGTGAGATATTCTACTCACTTCAGGGTGAATCTCGATCGGTTGGATGGCCAACCGTTTTTATCCGTCTGACGGGGTGTCCACTCCGCTGTAACTACTGTGATACTGAGTACGCCTTTACTGGCGGTGAGTCGATCGCCATTGAATCGATCCTTGAGCAGGTGGCCCAATTCGGTGCACATCATGTCTGTGTGACGGGTGGTGAGCCACTGGCGCAGAAGGGGTGTCTTAAACTTCTTACTGAGCTCTGTGACCTTGGTTATGAGACCTCACTTGAGACCAGTGGTGCACTCGATATCTCCACTGTCGATGAGCGAGTGGTACGAGTGGTCGATGTTAAAACACCCGATTCAGGCGAGTCATCACGCAATCTGCTTGAAAATCTGCAATACCTTACGGCGCGTGATCAGCTCAAGTTCGTCATCTGTAGTCGTGAAGATTATGAGTGGTCACGGTCGATTATTGCGGAACATAAACTCTCGGAACGTTGCGAGATTCTGTTTTCACCCATACATGAAGCACAGGATCCGACCGAACTGGCGGAGTGGATTTTGGAAGATCGGTTGCATGTCAGGTTTCAGCTGCAGTTGCATAAACTGTTGTGGCGAGAGACGCAGGGGCGTTGAGATGGGGGTCGTAGATGACTAGGCGGGCGATTGTGCTGGTTTCAGGCGGTCTCGATTCGGTTACGGTGCTGGCGATTGCTCGAGAGCTTGGCTATGAGTGTTATGCACTCAGCTTCGATTATGGTCAACGCCATGAGGTGGAGCTGGAGTCGGCGCGACGAGTAGCCACTCTTTTTGGCGCGGTGGAGCACCGAGTAATACGTATCGATATGGGTGCTATTGGTGGTTCAGCGCTCACCGATAGCTCAATTGATGTGCCTGAATCACCCACAGAGGGCATACCCGTTACCTATGTACCGGCAAGAAATACCGTTTTTCTCTCCTTTGCGCTCGGTTGGGCCGAGGTGGTCGGGGCGCACGATATCTTTATCGGCGTGAATGCCGTCGACTACTCGGGTTATCCAGACTGTCGGCCAGAATTTATCAAAGCTTTTGAAAGACTTGCGGTTCTTGCAACCAAGGCTGGGGTGGAGGGGGAGCAGTTTCGAGTGCAGGCACCACTGATCGACCTCTCAAAGGCTGATATTATCCGCGAGGGTATAAGGCTCGGTGTGGATTATAGCCAAACCGTCTCCTGCTACTCGGCTGATAGTAGCGGGCGCGCCTGTGGTAAATGTGATTCCTGTCGACTGCGGGCGGTTGGCTTTGCCGAGGCCGGAATCGAGGATCCGACTCACTATCGGGGATAACCCGGATGGAACAGTCGGGTACTATCCGTTAGTCTTGTTCGGCTAGTGACCCCGATCAAGGTGTCGAAAGTTTGTAGATGTTAGGAAAATCGATACGGAGGATGTGCCGGTATGGTGTTTGATTCTTTTAATAGTGGTCTGTCGATCATGCTCTGGCTGACCTTTGCCATCGCTGTCGTGATGGGGGCTGTGGTCAATAAGACCAATTTTTGCACCATGGGTGCGGTTTCCGATATGGTCAATATGGGTGACTGGGGCAGAATGCGCGCCTGGATCCTCGCGATTGCGGTCGCATTGATCGGTATGACTGTGCTGGAATCGCAGGGTATGGTTCGCCCCGACGAGGCTTTTCCTCCTTACCGCAACGGCTCTCTTGCCTGGATTGAGCATCTATTGGGTGGACTGACCTTCGGTGTCGGTATGACGCTCGCTTCGGGATGCGGTAACAAAACACTGATTCGTATCGGCGGTGGTAACCTGAAATCGATAGTCGTTCTGGCGGTGATTGGCGTGATCGCCTATTACATGACCAACCCTTTCCCAGGCAGTGACAACACCCTCTACTCTCTCTTCTTCTATGAATGGACCAACCCGATGGCGGTAAATCTGGGTGCTGGTCAGGACCTCGGCTCACTGGTAGCCGGTGAGAACTCAGCATCTGCACGACTCTGGCTTGGTCTGGGCGTTGCCGCGCTGTTGCTCTTCTTCGTCTTTAAATCATCAGAGTTTCGAGGCGGCTTCGACAATATTCTGGGTGGTGTAGTTGTCGGTATGGCAGTGCTGGCCGGCTGGTATGTCAGTAGCATGGTTCAGCTCGATCTTGATGGATCGGCCTATAACCTGAGTAGTTACTATGCAGAGTGGGATTTCCTGGCGGAATCGGATGAAGGAAAACCAGCAGCTGCAGCTCCACTCAGTCCGCAATCATTTACCTTTATTAATCCGATGGGGCAAAGCTTCGGTCTGGTGAAAGGCGCGTTTAGCGCTTCACTGCTGACCTTTGGTGTGATGGCATTGTTTGGCGTTATCGTTGGCTCCTTTGTCTGGTCACTGGTTAGCAAGAGCCTACGTGTCGAGTGGTTTGTTGGTGTGGGCGATTTCGTTACTCACCTGATCGGTGCGGTGTTGATGGGCTTCGGTGGTGTGCTAGCGATGGGGTGTACCATCGGACAGGGAATCACAGGTGTTTCAACGCTCGCTATTGGCTCGATGATGACGCTTGTCGCGATTATCTATGGCAGCGCGATTACGATGAAGGTACAGCTCTATAAGATGGTCTATGACGACAGTAGCTTCTTCTCAGCTCTCGTCACAGCAATGGCTGATCTACGTCTGCTCCCGAATGGGCTGCGCAAGCACGAGGCGGTATAAATCACGTCTGAATAACGCTTGCGTTTTTCTCAAAGTGAGGTAGCATGTGCGCCTCATTTCGGGCCGTTAGCTCAGTTGGTAGAGCATCGGACTTTTAATCCGCTGGTCCCGCGTTCGAGTCGCGGACGGCCCACCAGTTTATCTAAAGGTAATGGAGAATGGATGCTCCTAATCACCTCGTTTCATAAAATTTCCCGCTGAAAAGCACTCTCTTGTCATAACTCCTTAGCAGAAACACATTCACTACCTATGAGATGCGCTTAAGCAAATTCTACAGGTGATGATTGTTGTCAAACTGATTTCGATCGCTGACCGCCATGGATAGCGAAGCGAAGGCGGTTAGTCCGCGATAGTCGACGCCGTCTGCCTATTCGTAGTTGAGAGCGCGAGCGAACGACGAAAATAGCGACTCCCCGGAGGTGTAACTATTAATCCAGCGGGTCATCTTCGTGTAGTGGGCTCAGGCTGAGACCCGCGTGTGCGGACTCGCCATCAGAACCATCTTCACGACCCTCACTAAGGTTTATGCGGAGTCTGAGATTGTTGGGCGAGTCAGCGTTGCGAAGCGCCTCTTCGAGGCTGATGGTTCCAGCCTTGTAGTGTTTGAATAGTGCGGAGTCGAAGGTTTGCATGCCAAGGTTTTCAGACTTCTCCATCACCTCTTTGATGCCATGCACATCACCCTTCTTGATCAGATCGCAGACCAGCGGTGTTCCAATCAATATCTCAATAGCTGCACAACGTTTGCCTTCTATTGTTGGAATCAAACGTTGCGAGATAAACGCCTTAAGGTTGAGCGAGAGATCGAGCAGTAGCTGGTTCTTGCGCTCCTCTGGGAAGAAGTTAATGATTCGATCAAGGGCTTGGTTGGCGTTATTGGCATGGAGAGTAGAGAGGCAGAGGTGACCGGTCTCGGCAAATGCGATGGCGTGTTCCATCGTCTCCTGATGGCGAATCTCACCGATTAGTATGACGTCGGGTGCCTGTCGCAGTGTATTGGCAAGAGCGTCTTCATAGCTGTCTGTATCAACGCCGACCTCGCGCTGATTAATCAGTGACTTCTTATGGCTATGAACAAACTCAATTGGATCCTCAATGGTAATGATATGGCCTGCTGAGTTTTCGTTGCGGTGATTAATCAGTGCGGCGAGTGATGTGGATTTTCCGGAGCCTGTTGCACCGACAAACAGTACCAGGCCGCGTTTCTCCATGATGATCGTTTTAAGCGATTCAGGTAGCCCAAGCGATTCAGTCTTGGGGATGTCAACTTTGATGTTACGAATGACCATCGCGGGTGAGTTGCGTTGCATAAAGATATTGACGCGAAATCGGCCAACCCCTGATTCGGAGATTGCCAGGTTCATCTCGGGTTTGTGGTGAAACTCCTGTTGCTGCTCTTCATCCATCAATGAGTTGGCGATCTCCCAGAGCCGATCAGGAGTCATGGTGACGTTGTCGATAGCCTGGAGGCGTCCTTCAAACTTGGCCGCAGGTGGTGCACCGGTGGTGAGGTAGAGGTCGGAACCATCTTTGTGTACGAGTAGTTTTAGATAGTCTACAAATTCCATCGTTGCGGCTCTCTTGTTGTGTTTTTCTACGGGGATCAGGTTGTCGGCCTAGTATGGCATTGATGGTATGAAATGGTAGGTTGCCGCGCAATAGACTAGATAGTGAATTGAATCAAATGGCAGCGTATATAAAAGGACGACCATAGTCTGGGTGGTTGCGCACCTATCGAGGTGACGGCGGGTCTACTTTGGCCGTTTTTTTTCACTCTTTTTCATTTCGGCAAGACTCTCTTTAAATATGATGAGCTTTGATTCGATGCGTGAGAGGAGGTAGTGGTCATTCACGGCGAGCTTCTTCGCCTGTTTTAGCTGTTCAATGGCGCTAATAAGATGTTCATTCAAATAGAGGTACTGCGCCAGCGCTACATGCGCCTCCGCCACTTTGCCCGTCTTTCCCAGGGCCTCAGCGTAGAGTTGGTGGAGCTGCGGCTTGTCATTCTGATGGTTGATCTGATTCTTGAGTAGCGGTACCGCAGTCATACTATTTCCAGTGGTAATCAGGGCGCGACTGTAATCGATAACGAGTGGATAGCTGCCGGGATAGAGTGATTCTGCATCGGAGAGGATGGCAAGTGATCTATCGTAATTGTTTTGCTCCATCTCGGCATTGGCGAGTGCCAGCAGATACTCGAGTCGATCTGGGTCGCTGTTAAGTAATTCTTCGATGATTTGAACAGCCTTCTTTGGTTTCTGGTCTCTTATCAGAGCGATGGCTTGACCATAGGTGAAGGCATCGCGATTCTGGTGCTGTCCCGAGCGAAGTTGGCTTTCGAAATACCGTGTTGCTTTATGTGGGTCGCTCTCGTTAATGGCTTTAAGTCGGGCTCTAATCAATGAGAAAGAGAGACGGTCCGTATATTTGTTTTGTGGATAACGATCAGCGCGGTTTTTAGATTCAGCAATACGAGACTCTGAAATGGGATGTGTCCTTAGATACTCAGGCAGTGCGACACCGTAGTATCGTGCTTCGTGTTGCAGGTGTTTGAAAAAGCTCTCCATCCCATGCGGATCAAATCCTGCGTTAGCCAGTGTTTCCATCCCAATTGCGTCGGCTTCTGATTCGTTGGAACGGGTGAAGTTGATCTGTTGCTGAATGCTACCAGCTGATGCAACAGCAACAGCAGCTTCTCCGAGCTCAGCGCTTTGACTACCGAGCAGTACCGCTGTAAGCAGTGCGATGGCCATTGGTAGTTTCATCTGTCCGGCATTTTCAAACGCGCGAGCCATGTGGCGCTGAGTGACGTGTGCGATCTCATGTGCCATTACTGCGGCGAGCTCGCTCTCATTGGATGATGTTTCGATCAAGCCAGTGTGTATTCCAATATAACCACCGGGTGCCGCAAAGGCGTTGATGGAGGCGTCGTCAACAACAAAAAAAGTAAACGGTTCGCTGGGACGGCTGCTACTGGTTGCTAAGCGAAAGCCAAGTGATGATACGTAGCTATTAATAAGTGGGTCTTCAGCTATCCGCTTTTCCTGGCGGAGTTGTCGGAGGAGGGCTTTACCTAGTTTGTCAGCTTGAGTTGGTGACAGTGTCGATTCAGATGGGTCACCCATATTGGGGAGATTGAGTTCAGTGGCATTTGCCAATTGTGAAAAGGTGGTGAGTAGAAGAATTAGTGAGGCTAGGGCGATTGTGATTGATTTCATTCGGAGTGAGGCCTAGTCGGGTACTGAGGATAGGATAACAGACACAATTGAGACCTGAGAGTTCACTTGTAATGCGATTCCATTGGTTGAGCTTTTATACAGGGTTGAGAGTAGGAATCTGCCACTAAGTAGTCGCTCTCTAGTGCTTCCTTTTACCCCTCTGTTGTGGCATGGTTTTGCGACTGGATAGAGATACACCTGTCCTGCTATGGATAGCTGAAACCCCGCCTGCTTAGGGCCGCCCACGAACGATTCTATACCCAGGATATTTGGAATGGGTCAAGTTGCGTTTGGCTGGCATATATGTCATAAGTACGCGGATTGACTGTTCACCGTAAACCACAACCTAGTTGTGAATCTGTATTTTTAGGAGATAAAGAGATGGCAAATTTCGATCAAGAGTTGGATGCATCAGGTCTGAACTGCCCACTGCCTATTCTGCGTGCCAAGAAAGCACTCGGCGGTATGGGTGCTGGTCAGGTGCTGCGTATCATTGCAACCGACCCGGGTTCAGTTAAGGATTTTGACGCATTCGCTAAGCAGACTGGTAATGAGCTGATGGAGTCTGGCGAGGAAGGCGGCAAGTTCGTGTTTTTGATCAAAAAATCATAATTGCTGCTCTGGAACGACGGCTCTATAACAACGATATACCTTCAGGGGGCATCAAAATATGTCAAAAAAACTCGCCATTATCGCTACTAAGGGAACCCTTGACTGGGCTTACCCTCCTTTTATCCTCGGTTCAACTGCTGCAGCACTCGGTTATGATGTAGAAATTTTCTTCACCTTCTACGGTCTTCGTCTGCTGGAGAAGAATGTAAATCTCAAGGTATCGCCGCTGGGTAATCCTGGTATGCCAATGCCGATGGGAATGGATAAATGGTTCCCTGTGCTGGGTACCGCTATTCCCGGTATGGAAGCGATCATGACCATGATGATGAAGCAGAAGATGAAGGCGAAGGGTGTTGCCAGCATCGAAGAGCTGCGAGAACTCTCTGTTGAGTCTGAGATTAAGTTTGTTGCCTGTCAGATGACCGTTGATCTGTTTGATTTCGATACCAATGACCTAATTGATGGCGTTGAGTATGCCGGTGCGGCTGCATTCTTTGAGTTTGCAGGTGAAGCTGACATCTCTATGTATATCTAAGTTGTAGAGTTCCTCGCTTCCCTTGCAGGGATTCGTGGAAGCCGAAAAACCGCGCCCAGTTAATCTGGCGCGGTTTTTTTATGCCTAATATCCCTTGATAAATGCATGGTTGGTTTCTGATAAAAATGAGACGGTCATGCGCCACTGTGGTGAATTTGATACTTCCTCGCTATTTGCTTGTGTATAGGGGAAAACAGAAAGAAAAGTATTGACTTTCATTTTCTAACTTGCCATTCTGTTGCGCAGCGAATAGAAATGTTGCTAATTAACAACTACTAACTCAAAGAAATTCCTGCCCGGAGGATCCATATAATGAAGCTCAGCATCAAACGCGCGCTAGTCTCAACCGCGATTACCGCTGCATTTGCAGCGCCAATGGCTGCAAATGCCACCAATGGTATGAACCTTGAGGGCTACGGCCCAATCGCAACCGGTATGGGTGGTGCCTCAATGGCCTACGATAACGGTACTGCTGCGGTTATGAATAACCCTGCAACCCTCGGCCTGATGGAAGATGGCGACGGTCGTTTTGATGCCGCTCTCGGTATGCTCGGTCCAGACGTGACTGCAACTGGTGCATCTGCAGCTGACTCAGATGGGACTATGTACTGGATGCCTGCGCTTGGCTATGCCGTTCGTGAAGGTAACCTGACCTACGGTATTGGTGTCTTTTCACAGGGTGGTATGGGTACCGACTACGATACTGATACCTGGCCTGCGATGGGTGAGGCTCAAGAAGTACGTTCCGAGGTCGGTGTTGGCCGTCTGATTCTGCCTGTTGCCTTCAATGTTAACGATCAGCTGACTCTCGCTGGTAGTGCAGACTTGGTCTGGGCTGGTATGGATCTGAGAATGTCTATGCCGTGTAGCTCGCTGGGTGGTATGGTCACCGGCGCAACTGATGCTTTTACTGCTTTTGCTTGTGATGCTCCTAATGGTTTCCCCGGTGGCGGCACTGATATCGCTCAGCTCGACTTCTCAGACGACAGTCGTTTTACCGGTGCAGCTAAGGGCTACGGTTTAGCTGGTAAGCTCGGTATTCACTATCAGGCCAACGATGTGCTTGCGGTTGGTGCAACCTTCCACAGCCGTACCTATATGAGCGATCTTGATGCTGGTGTTAACTTCTGGGGTAACGGCGGCATTCTCATGACCGGTGATATTACGGTTAAGAACTTCCAGTGGCCTTCTACCTTTGCTCTTGGTGTTTCTGTTACCCCAAGTGATAAGGTACAGCTGGCAATGGATGTAAAGCGTATCCGCTGGTCTGAAACTATGAAGAACTTCGAAATGACCTTCTCAAATGCTGGTGGTTCAATGGATTTTGCTATGCCAATGAATTGGGAAGATCAGACCGTTGTTTCTCTTGGTGGTTCGTTTGCAGTTAGTGATGCAGTTACCCTGCGCGCTGGTTATAACAAGGGAACCAACCCTGTTCCAAACAGCACTCTTAACTACCTCTTCCCTGCAACCCCTGAGAATCACGTGACTCTGGGTCTTGGTTATGTGCTTGAGGACGACTCTGAGATCAACGTTTCATATGCTCGTGCACTGATGCAGACCGATACTTCTGGTAGTGGTGTCAAAATTGATCACGCTCAGAACAACTTCCAGTTCATGTACTCTGCGAAGTTCTAAGAGCTAGCTACAAGCTGTAATAAAGACGGGAGCTTCGGCTCCCGTTTTTTTTGCTTGCATGCCTAGAGTGTTTCTGACATAAAAGCATGACAATAATATTTATGCAGTATCTGTGAGGAGGATGGTAATGATAAAAACAATATTTCGTCTGTTTGTGGTTGGAATAATTGCGTTAGGCTTGGTTAATCCAGCGACTGCAGCAAAGAAGCCACGTTATAAACCCTATGTTCTGGCTTCTGTTTCTAGTGGTGATATGGCTGCCAAGGTCAATGAAGTACGTAACAAACTGAAGGGTGGCGGTTTTGATCTGGTTGGTGAGTATGTGCCATACGATAATGCCCACGTTTTTGTCATCACTAATAAGGCCATAATTAAAGCGGCATCAAAGGCGAAGGGTGGTGCCTATGCGGCTGGGCAACGTGTCTCTGTTACCAAAGATGGCGGCAAGATTCAGGTTGCCTTCTTCAATCCTACCTACATGGCATATGCCTACCGGATGTCAGATGACCTTCAAAATACCTATAAGCAGTTGGCAAAGCTGCTGGGTAAGAAAGAGGAGTTTGGCTCCAAGCGCGGTCTTAAGAAGAGAAAATTGAAGAAGTATCACTACACCTTTGGTATGGAGTATTTTGATGAACCCTACGAGCTTGTAAGCTATGGTTCACAAGCAGAGGCGGTACGTGCGGTTGAAGCGGGTCTTGCGGCCAAAAAGGCAGGTGTTGTAAAGATTGGTCGAATCGATATCGATGGCAGTGGCCAGACGTTATTTGCCGTTGGTTTGCAGGCGGGCACCGATAATTCCGATGCAGATGACAAGTCAATCATGGGTGTTATCGATTTTGGTAAGCTCAAGCATACTGCGATGCTTCCCTATGAGATTCTGGTCAAAGATGGTGATGTCTACGCACTGCATGGTCGTTTCCGTATTGCCATGGCGTTCCCGGATCTCAGCATGATGGGAGACAAGAGCTTTATGAATATCATGGCTTCACCGAATGCGATTGGCGCTGCTTTTGCCACAGTTAGTGGTGGTGATCCGAGTAAATATAAGAAATAGAAGTTGAGATCTATAAAAAGCCCTGTCATTTGACAGGGCTTTTTTTGTTTATGGCAGCATAAGGGGGTTTAATTATTAGGGGTCCGCCATTATATTAATTCTAACTAATGTTGCTGGGCATTTTGTTATTGCCGTAACTAATGAATTGAGGGTCGATAATGATTGTTATACGATTTGTAATGGTACTCTGTCTGTCTGCGTTTAGCTCTCTCCATGCTGCTACCGTTGATCTACAGCGAATCATGGTTGATAAGGTGCCGGTGGAGGATGTGAGGCTGCTAGATGGGCTCGTTGAGGCTGTGAATCGATCAACTGTCTCTTCCCAGGCAAGTGGACGAATCGAGTCGATCTATTTTGATATTGATGACTACGTTAAGCGTGGTGATGTTTTATTAAAAATTCGGGACACCACGCAACGTGCTGCAATGAATTCAGCTGAGGCCGTATTTCAAGAGACTCAGGCGCGTCTTGATGGGGCGCATAGTGAGTATGATCGGACAAAAGAGATCTATGCTAAGAAGCTGGTGGCCAAATCTAAGCTAGATCAGGCGGAAGCAGCGTTTAAATCGGCAACAGCTCGTAGGGGGGCTGCAAAAGCGGGTGTTGAGGAAGCACAAGAGGCATTAGCTCAAACTACGGTCAAGGCGCCCTATAGTGGAATTGTGACCGAGCGCCATGTTGAGATTGGTGAGATGGCATCAATTGGCACGCATCTGATGAGCGGTCTCTCCCTAGAGGCGTTACGAATAACGGTCGAGGTGCCACAGTCGCTGATGCCGACTGTTCGTTCGGGTGCCAAAATGCAGGGGGTCCTCCCAGATGGTCGTCTGCTAGAGTCGAAGCACGTAACACTCTTCCCAATTGCCAATAGTACGAGTCACGCATTCAAGATGCGTTTGGCCCTTCCTGAAGGTCAGCATGATCTCTATCCAGGCATGTTTATCAAGGTGTCAGTCTCCGTTGGCAGTAGTGAGAAGATTGTGATTCCACTAGAGAGTGTGGCCTATCGAAGTGAGGTTACGGGTGTCTATGTGGTTGATACCAATGGGCGAGTTTCTCTCCGACACATTCGACTTGGACAAAGGCAGTCGGAAGCCAGGGTCGAAGTGCTCTCTGGTCTGCGTTCAGGCGAGAGTATCGCGCTAGATCCAGTCCGTGCGGGTGTGGTGCTGAAGCAGCAGGGTAGGGATGGGAAATGAGTGAAAGACTCGGTATCTCTGGCTCTATAGCAAAAAAATTCCTGGTCTCCGAAATCACACCATTACTCGCGCTGGTGGGACTTCTACTGGGTATTTTTGCAGTGGCGATAACACCTCGTGAAGAGGAGCCTCAGATCAATGTCACCTTTGCCAATGTCTTTATTCCATACCCAGGTGCTACGGCTGCCGAGGTAGAGCACCTTGTCTCCGCCCCTGCCGAGCAGGTGCTTTCAGAAATTAAAGGTATCAAACATGTCTACTCGGTCTCACGTCCGGGCATGGCGGTGCTTACCATCCAGTTCAAGGTGGGCGAGGATCGTACCCAGGCGATTGTAAGGCTCTATAACAAGATCTACTCCAACAGTGACTGGTTACCCTCCAATCTTGGGGTTGGGCAACCGATCATTAAACCCAAGGGTATTGATGATGTCCCCATCGTTTCGCTAACCCTCTGGTCTGAGAGTGAACAGACAGGTGGAGCAGAGCTTCAGCAGGTGGCGCACGCCATTGAGGCTGAGTTGAAACGCGTTCCAGGGACGCGTGATATCTACACCGTTGGTGGCCCCGACCGAGTTGTCCATCTACAGCTCGATGTTCAGAAGCTGGCAGGCTACGGTGTGGTTGTTGAAGATCTACAGCAGGCACTGGTGAGTGGCAACCGCTCCCAGGCAGCTGGTGTGATGGTTTCCAGTAATGAAGAGATTGTTGTTCAGGCGGGAACCTTTCTCAGTAGTGCAGAAGAGATTGGTGCGTTGGTGGTTGCCATGCATGATGGTGCGCCGATCTACCTGAATGATGTTGCTGAGATCAGCTTTGGATCGGATCAACCTGAACGTTATGTCTGGTTTGGTACTGGACCCGCAGCCGATGAAAAGGGGATTGAGGCGCGTGGTGAGTTCCCCGCTGTAACTGTTGCGATTGCCAAACAACCCGGTAGCAATGCGGTCGATATTGCAGATCAGGTCATCGAACGCTTTGAGCAGTTGAAGGGGGTTTTTGTCCCTGAAGGTGTTAATGCAACAGTCACCCGAAACTATGGTGCCACTGCCGATGATAAGGCGCAGACGTTGATCGGAAAACTGATCTTTGCAACCGGTTTTGTTGTGTTGCTGGTGTTGGTAGCGCTCGGACGCAGAGAAGCATTTATTGTTGGAACCGCGGTAGTTATTACTCTCGCGATCACGCTCTTCGCCTCCTGGGCGTGGGGCTTTACCCTCAATAGAGTTTCACTGTTTGCACTGATCTTCTCCATCGGCATCCTGGTCGATGATGCCATCGTCGTGGTAGAGAATATTCATCGTCACATGCAGTTAGGGAAACGCAATCTGCTTGAGTCGATTCCTCTGGCGGTTGATGAGGTGGGTGGTCCAACTATTTTGGCGACCTTTACCGTCATCGCGGCGTTATTACCGATGGCGTTCGTCTCGGGATTGATGGGTCCCTATATGAGTCCGATTCCGATCAATGCCAGTATCGGCATGGTGATCTCACTTGCCGTCGCTTTCGTTGTCACCCCCTGGCTCTCAAATAAGGTGTTGGCTAATCACCATGTGGGTAATTCCGGCGATGAGAGTGATGCAGCTCTGCAGCGGTTCTTCCAGAGAGTAATGGGGCCTTTTCTTAATGCGGAGCAAGGGCGTAGTAAACGGCGCTTACTGACGTTGCTTATTGTGGTGGCCATTGCCGGGTCGGTGGGGCTGGCGGGTGTGAAGCTTGTGGTGTTGAAGATGCTGCCTTTTGATAACAAATCTGAGTTCCAGGTTGTGGTCGATATGCCGGAGGGTACGACAGTGGAGGAGACGGCGGCGGTACTCGGCGAGCTTGGGCGTCAAATCGCCACGGTCCCTGAAGTCAGTGACTATCAGGTATACGTCGGTACGGCCTCACCAATCGATTTCAATGGTTTGATCAGGCAGTACTATCTTCGCAGTGGCGCTAACGTTGGTGACATCCAGGTCAATCTGGTCGATAAGTCGAAGCGTGATCGAAAGAGTCATGCAATTGCACGTGGTGTGCGTGAAGCGCTACAAACAATCGGCCAACGTTATAGTGCCAATGTGAAGGTGGTCGAGGTTCCACCAGGACCACCAGTACAATCGCCACTGGTAGCAGAAGTCTACGGTCTCGATTACCAGGGACAGATTGCGGTGGCAAAGCAGGTGCGCGGCGTGATCGAGTCGACGGCAGATATTGTCGATGTGGATGATAGTGTTGAGACAGAGGCGCCGCGGTTGGTAGTTAGTGTCGATCGTCAAAAGGCCGCCCATTTGGGTGTGTCACAACAGGCGGTTTCTGATCTGCTTACCACAGCGCTCAGTGGCAGTGATGTAGGTTACCTACATGGCCCTCACGTAAAATACGCGATACCGATCCGCGTCGAGGCAACTGTGGCCGATAAGGCAGATATTGAAACGCTGCTCGGTCTAAAGGTCAGGCGTCAAAATGGTGAGATGCTACCGCTCTCTGAAATCGTCTCGGTGCAGCGTACTTCGCGTGAAAATGCGATCTACCATAAGGATCTGTTGCCGGTTGTGATGGTAACGGCCGATATGGCGGGTGATCTCGATAGCCCGCTCTACGGTATGTTCGATGCAATGGGTTCACTGGCTAAAGCTGAGCTTGACCAGGGAGGCCTTGAACAGTTTCTGATCAACCAGCCGGCCAACCCCTACGCTTACAGTATCAAGTGGGATGGCGAGTGGCAGGTGACCTACGAGACCTTCCGCGATATGGGTATCGCCTACTCAATTGGGTTGATCCTGATCTACCTTCTGGTGGTGGCCCAGTTCCGCTCCTATCTAGTGCCGCTGATCATCATGGCGCCAATTCCACTGACGATCATTGGTGTGATGCCAGGGCATGCGTTGTTAGGTGCTCAATTCACCGCCACCTCGATGATCGGCATGATTGCACTGGCGGGTATCATTGTTCGCAATTCGATCCTGCTGGTGGATTTTGTTAATGATCAGGTGGCTGGTGGTAGCTCACTGCAGCAGGCGGTGATCCTTGCTGCCAGTGTGCGTGCCAAACCGATCATTCTGACCGGGTTGGCTGCAATGCTGGGGGCGTTTTTTATCCTCGACGATCCCATTTTCAGTGGTCTGGCGATCTCTCTGATCTTCGGTATCTTTGTATCTACCTTGTTGACGTTGTTGGTTATTCCTGTGATGTACTACGCGTTGATGTATAAGCGTCTGGATCAGCAATAAATTTCTGTGATGGGGTATTAATATTTTTTGTGTTCCTATCAGTAATTGATTAAAATTGGCGCCCTGTTCGGAGAGGTGCTCCGGAAGATAGTCCCTCTATCCGGAGGGTTCTGAATGGAAACAAATACTTGGTGGTAATGCGGGTTTATGGCTGATCGTAGATTACAGGTCTTTCACACAGTGGCGCGGCTGCTCAGTTTTACTAAGGCGGCCGAAACGCTGCATATGACGCAGCCTGCGGTTACCTTCCAGGTTCGCCAGCTCGAAGAGCACTTCAATACCCGTCTTTTTGATCGTACCCACAACCGTATCAGTCTTACCGAGGCGGGTAAGCGGGTCTTTAAGTTTGCCGATAAGATCTTCGAGCACTACAACGAGATGGAGAATGCCGTCCGTGAGGTGACCGGTGAGGTCAGCGGCGCGTTAACGCTTGGTGCCAGTACCACCATTGCTGAATATATGCTTCCAGCGCTGCTCGGCAAGTTCAAAGAGAAGTACAACGACGTCAATATCCATCTCAAGGTGGCCAATAGTGAAGGCATCGTCTCGATGGTCGAGAACAATGTTATCGACCTGGGTGTGGTTGAGGCGCCGGTCTCGAATAAAAACCTGGTGGTCGAGGTGTGCCGAAACGATCAGCTGGTATTGGCAGTCTCCCCCAAACATCCGCTGGCGGAGGAGGAGAGCGTTACCATCGATCAAGTGATGGAGTACCCCTACATCTGTCGTGAAGAGGGTTCAGGCACCCGTGAAGTTATCGCTGATTTCATCAGCTCATCGGGTCGCCCTTCAAACTGCCTCAATATCTCGATGGAGCTTGGTAGTCCAGAGGCGGTTAAAGGGGCTATTGAAGCGGGTATGGGTATCTCGATTATCTCACTCTCTACCATGCTCAAGGAGCTTGAGCTGGGTACGCTGGTTGCGGTTCGACTTGAGCCGGCACTAGAGCGCCCCTTCTCATTTGTGCGTCAGAAACAGAAGTTCCGCCATCGTGCGATGGAGGAGCTGCTGGAGTTTGCTCGTGAATACTGCGAAGAGCATCGCAGCGATCCTGTTTGAACGCGGGCATAGATGGAATGGGTAAGAAAAAAGCAGAGAAACGCCTGAGCGAGATCGTTAAAGCACTGCCTGAAAACCATCTTGCCACACTGCTTGAATTTGCTGAGTACATGTTTCAACGCCACGGAGTTGAAGTTAAACCTGAGGTGGTGATGGAGCCGGTCTCGATTCCACGTCCAGAGGAGGAGAGCGTGATCGCAGCGATCAAGCGCCTCTCGGCAACCTACCCAATGGTCGATAAGGCAGAGATGCTCAATAAAACCTCATCACTAGTGATGCAGCATATGTTGCAGGGCCGAGATGCCGTTGAGGTGATCGATGAGATCGAACAGGTTTTTGAAGAGCACTACCAGCTACTTCTCAATGCAACAGAAGATGACGACTGATGCAGATCGTTAGCGACTGGTTTAAACGCTACCTCTCCGATCCGCAGGTCGTTATTTTGGCGATCCTGCTGATTGGCGGTTTCACTGTCATCCTCTTTTTTGGCAATATGCTGGCACCGGTGATTGCCAGTCTTGTAATCGCCTATCTGCTTGAGGGGGTAGTGCGCCAGCTGCAGCGTGTCGGTGTGCCGCGCTTTGCCGCAGTACTAGTTGTCTTTGTCGCCTTTCTGGCCTTCCTGCTATTTGTACTGTTTGGTCTGCTGCCACTGCTCTCCAGGCAGGTAACGCAGTTGATTCAGCAGCTACCAAACATGATTGCACAGGGACAGGAGCTGCTAATGCAGCTGCCGCAACGATATCCCAACATCGTCAGTGAGCAACAGGCGGTAGAAGTGGTCGATGCACTGCGGTCTGAGTTGGCAAGCTGGGGGCAGGGGATACTCTCTTATTCGATCGCCTCGGTGGTCGGTGTGATAACGCTGCTGGTCTATCTTGTCCTGATGCCGCTACTGGTCTTCTTCTTCCTCAAAGACAAGGTGCGCCTCTGCAGCTGGTTCCGTAGCTATATGCCCGATGACCTCGATCTTGCTGCACGTGTCTGGAGCGATGTCGATATCCAGATCGGTAACTATGTACGAGGCAAGTTCTTCGAGATCATGATCGTCTGGGTTGTTAGCTATGTGACCTTTACCTTTATGGGGCTGCAGTTCGCGATTCTGCTCGGAATGGTCGTCGGCCTATCGGTGATTATTCCCTACATCGGTGCAACGGTGGTGACGCTACCTGTCGCAGTCATTGCCTACTTCCAATGGGGTTACGGGGCTGACTTCGGTTATCTGCTACTCGCCTACGCTGTGATCCAGGCGCTTGATGGTAACGTGCTGGTGCCGCTGCTCTTCTCCGAGGTGGTCAATCTTCACCCAGTGGCGATTATCGTTGCGGTGCTGATCTTTGGTGGGTTGTGGGGTTTCTGGGGTGTCTTCTTTGCGATCCCGCTGGCAACCCTGGTGCAGGCGGTGCTGAGTGCCTGGCCCAGAGATGAGCACAAGCAGCCGGAACCGGCTGCTGCGATACCCGAATAATCTTGTTACAGCACCTCTGAAGCGAAATCGGCCAGCCGCGAGCGCTCGCCGCGCTGCAGAATGATATGGCCGCTATGCTCCCACTCCCTGAAGTGATCGACCACGTAGGTCAGGCCTGAACTGGTCTCGGTCAGGTAGGGGGTATCGATCTGAGCAATGTTACCCAAACAGACCACCTTGGTACCGGGACCGGCACGGGTGATCAAGGTCTTCATCTGTTTTGAGGTGAGGTTTTGTGCCTCATCAAGAATGATGTATTTGTTGAGGAAAGTACGACCACGCATAAAGTTGAGGGAGCGAATCTTGATGCGCTTGTTGAGCAGCTCCTGAGTCGCCGCTCGCTCCCATTCAGTGTTGTGTTCCGACTGGGTCAGTACCTCTAGGTTATCCATCAGCGCACCCATCCACGGGGTCATCTTCTCCTCCTCGGTGCCGGGCAGAAAACCGATATCCTCACCGACCGGTACAGTGACACGGGTCATGATGATCTCGGCGTAGCGATTATCGTCGAGTACCTGAGCCAGTCCGGCCGCCAGAGTCAGAAGAGTCTTACCGGTACCCGCCTGACCGAGTAGGGTGACGAAGTCGATCTCGGGGTCCATTAGAAGGTTAAGGGCATAGTTCTGCTCACGGTTGCGTGCACTGATGCTCCAGACACTCTTCTTCTCACTGCGAAAGTCGTGCACTGTTTCGATGATGGCATGATCATCCTCAACACGACTTACTATCGCCTCGAAATGGTCTTCGCTGCTGGAATAGAGGAACTGATTGGCGTACCAGTCTGCGGTAGCTGGGCCGCTAATGCGGTAGAAGGTGCGCCCCTCTTCCTGCCACGACTCCATATCCTTGCTGTGGGTCTCCCAGAAGTCTTCGGCCAGTTCTTCGAAACCGCTGTAGAGCAGATTGACGTCGTCGAGTACCTGGTCGTTACGGTAGTCCTCGGCGTGAATACCAAGCACTGCCGCCTTGATGCGCATATTGGTATCTTTCGATACCAGCGTTACCTTGTGGTGCTGTCCCATCGCCAGGGCGGTATGCAGAATGCCGTTATCGGGTTTGTTGCCGGGAAGTGATTCGGGTAGATCGGCCTCCAGTGTTTTGGTCTGAAAGAAGAGGCGACCAGTGGGGGCGGTCTTTCCGCTGGCGAAATTGCTGGCACTGAGTGATAACCCCTCATTGATGTCGCAGTCGCCACTACAGCTCATCAACTCATCCATAAAACGACTCGTCTGGCGGGCGTTGCGTGCTACCTCCGAGTGGCCCTTTTTATTGTTGTCGAGCTCCTCAAGAACAAGCATCGGCAGGTAGATATCGTGTTCCTGGAAACGGAACAGCGCGGCGGGGTCGTGCATCAGAACATTGGTGTCGAGAATATAGAGCTGCTTTCCATCAACTACCGTATCGTTATTCAAACCAGTTCCACCCTGTTGTGAGTTTTGTTAAAGCGCTTTTACTGCCTCCAGCACCTCTTCGACGTGGCCAGCTACCTTCACCTTGCGCCACTCCTGCTTGAGTACACCCTTGTCGTTGATCAAAAAAGTGCTGCGCTCAATACCCATCACCTTTTTGCCATACATATTTTTCTCCTTGATCACGTCAAAGAGGTTACATAGCGTCTCTTCTTTGTCTGAGAGCAGCTCGAAGGGGAACGACTGCTTTGCCTTAAAGTTCTCGTGCGCCTTCACTCCATCACGTGAGACGCCGAGGATTACTGTGTTCAGCGCAGTGAACTGATCGTGCAGATCACGAAATGCCTGACCCTCCTTGGTACAGCCGGGGGTACTGTCTTTGGGATAGAAGTAGAGTACGACAACCTTACCCTTGAGTCCGGAGAGTGAGATCTCCTGATCACCGGTCGCAGGGAGTTTAAATGCGGGTACCTTTTTTCCAATAGTTGCACTGCTCATGCAGACTCCAGTATCGATTGTTATCTGTAGTTATAGACTTATATCTTCAGCGGTTCGATGACCGCGTCCAGATTCTGCCCTTCGCAGAACTCCAGGAATTGATCGCGCAGGGTGGCGATGTGCGTCTCCACCGGTACGTTGACGGTCATATGTAGTGAGAACATCGGAGTGCCGGTGTGCGCTGCTGCGTAGCTGGAGGTGTTGAGTTCCTGGATGTTGATGCTGCGGGCAGAGAAGAAATTGGCCAGATGGTGGACGATACCGGGTTGATCGATGGAGATAACCTCGACCATATAGGAGAGTGAAGGTGAGCTATTGCCCTGATGGTCGGTCCGTTTCTGGGTGATGGTCAGTTCCAGCTCTTGCCCTAGTTTGGGTAGCTGCTGCTCGACCTTGGAGATAGTGTTCCAGTTGCCGCTGATGAGTAAGATGATGGCAAATTCACCGCCAAGTACCGTCATACGGCTGTCAGCGACGTTGCATCCATTTTCCAGTACGGCTTGAGAGAGTCTGTCGACGATGCCTGGGCGGTCTGCGCCCAGTGCTGAGATAACCAGATGGTCCATAGGCTTGGTAGGGCTCCGATTGGTCAAGTTGTTCGGCAGTGTACCGCGATCAAAGAGAGCTGCACAGAGCCCTTTTTACTCCCGTTAACGACGCCTCTGGCAGCTTGTCATCGGCACCGTCCACAAGTACCATGCGGGATTGTTTTGTGTGGAGAGCCTCCATGTTCCACGGCAGTATGGTCGCGCTGGTGACCCCGATGCAGCACGACGGCAGTCTCGATTACGAGGCACTTGATCGGCTGATTGAATTCCATATTGAGCAGGGCACAGATGCCATCGTAACGGTGGGCACGACCGGTGAGTCGGCCACGCTGGATGAGCGTGAGCACTGTGAAGTCATTCGTCACGTGGTTGAGCGGGTTAAGGGGCGTATTCCGGTGATCGCCGGTACCGGTGCCAACTCGACCCGTGAGGCGATCGAGCTGACCCGCTGTGCGATGCAGGCCGGAGCCGACGCCTGTCTGTTGGTGACCCCCTACTACAATAAACCGACCCAGGAGGGGCTCTACCTCCACCACAAGGCGGTTGCTGAGGCGGTACCTGTTCCACAGATTCTCTATAACGTGCCGGGCCGAACTGCCTGTGACATGCTGCCTGAGACGGTCGAACGCCTCTCTCACATCCCCAACATCGTCGGCATGAAAGAGGCGACCGGTGATCTGGATCGCCTGGCTGAACTGTTAGAGCGGTGTGGCGATCGGCTCGATTTCTACAGCGGTGATGATCCCACCGGCATGGAATTCATGTTGCGGGGTGGTAAGGGTGTGATCTCAGTGACCAACAATGTTGCGCCTAAGCTGATGCACGAGATGTGCGTTGCGGCCCTGGCAGGGAACAAAGAGGCCGCCGCCGAGGTCAATAACAAACTGGACGGCCTGCATAACAAGCTCTTCCTTGAGGCAAATCCGATCCCGGTTAAGTGGGCGGTGAGCCAGATGGGTTTGATACCGGATGGAATCCGACTGCCGCTGACCCCGTTTGATGCGCAGTACCACGAAGAGCTACGTGCAGCGATGGCACAGGCCGAAGTTAACTAGTTAGAAATACAACAAGTAGAACCATTAATGAATATTGCACGTTATCGTTTCGACACCAAGACCATTTCTCTCCTGATGCTTGCCGCTCTGCTCCCTGCATGCGGCACGGTTGACAAGGTTCTGCCCGATCGCTCGGCCGACTATAAAAAGAGCGATTCAATCCCAGAGCTGGAGGTACCACCCGATCTGACCAAGTCGAATATCGATGACATGATGGTGGTGCCCGAGATCAATCCAGAGCCAACTGCAACCTACTCCGACTATAGCGGTGAGCGTGCTGTTGGTAGCCCCGCCGTGCGTCAGGCTGTTCTACCGGACCAGAGCAACATGCGTATTGAGCGTGATGGTGACAAACGTTGGCTGGTAGTTAGCGGTGAAGCGGAGCTGGTGTGGGAGAAGGCCCGTGAATTTTGGATGGAGAGTGGTTTCCTGATAAAACGTGAAGATCCGGCCATCGGCGTTATGGAGACCGACTGGGCGGAGAACCGAGCCGATATCCCCGATGGCCCGATCCGTTCGGTCATTGGTAAGGTGTTTGATGGCGGATACTCGTCTGCAACCCGTGATAAATTCCGCGTTCGTCTTGAGCGTGGTATGCGTCCTAACACCACCGAGCTCTATTTGACTCATCGTGGTGTTGAAGAGACAGCCAAGGGTGATCAATTCGTTTGGCAGCCGCGTCCGGCCGATCCTGAGCTGGAGGCGGAGATGTTACGTCGCCTGATGGTTCACTTCGGTGTCGAGGAGCAGCAGGCCCGTAAGCAGATAGGAAGCGCGGCGGCGGATCGCGCAGCTCGCGCAGAGCTGGTTGAAGAGCAGAATGGTGTTGCGGTACTCAGACTGAAGGATGAGTTCTCACGGGCATGGCGCACCACCGGTGTCGCGCTGGACCGTGTCGGTTTCACCGTCGAGGATCGAAATCGCGCTGATGGTATCTACTTCGTACGTTATAACGATCCACTGCGTGAGCAGAAGGAGAAGGGCTGGTTCTCTGGACTCACCTTCTGGCGTGATGATGAGCTGCATGAGGGGCGTTATCAGATCTCACTCAAGGGTGAGGGCGATGAGACCCGTGTGACAGTAGAGAATGAGCAGGGCGAGTCAGAGGTTTCGAAGACCGCGCTACGTATTCTGACACTGCTCGAGAAGCAGCTACGCTAAGTCGCTGTTCCCACATAATAACTATTCGTTAGCCTCGATTCTTGTAGGAGTATCCGTAGCGTGAGTAAGCGCAAAATGGACAGCCGTGAGCTGGGACTGGTGCTGGGCCAGCAGCTGCTGGGTGTCGATGACCTCCACTATGGTCTCTGGGAAGATGATATCGAGCGAAAGCTTGCCAATCTTCCGATTGCTCAGCAGCGTTATACCGAGATGTTGGCCGCTACACTGCCTGCGGTTGCTGAGGGTGTCAGGCTGCTTGATGTCGGCTGCGGTACAGGTCATATCCTCGAGCAGTTACTCGAACGTGGTTACAGCGTCGATGCTGTCAGTCCGGCCCCCGAGCTGAGTCGCCAGGTGGGGGAGCGTCTAGAGCGTTTCCCCGACAACGACACCCGTCTCTTCCAGTGCCGATTTGAGGATCTGCCCGTGGAGGAGGTTGCAGGGCAGTACGATGCGATCTTTTTCAGTGAGAGTTTTCAATACATCGACACCGAAACAGCACTAACCCACGCGCAGCAGCTGCTCAAACCGGGTGGTTCGATCACTATTTGTGACTTCTTCAAGACCGACAAGAGTGGTGACGGTGGTCCTGCCGATCAGATCATTGGGGGAGGGCATCGACTGGAGCGTTTCTATCTACAGGTTGAAGCGGCGCCCTTTGAGACTGAGCGTGACGAGGATATTACCTCGCTAGTCAGCCCCAATATGGATGTGCTTAACGACTTTTTGATGAATACCATCAAACCAGCCGGTCTGACCCTGGGTGAGTATCTGCAGGGGCGTTACCCCAAGACCGGCTGGCTGGCAAAACGATTGATGGGCAAAAAGTTCGCCAAACTGGGACGTAAATACTTCTCTGGTAAGCGCACTGGCGAGACCTTCGAGCGCTACAAGAACTACCGTCTACTGGTGTTGCGTCTGCAGAGCAGCTAGGCCCGCACTCCGCTGGTCGGGCAGCGGAACTTAACGTATCATTCTTCCCCTTTCTCAACGCCTTTTTTTACTCGGGAAAGTGACATGCTTCAGTTCCGTGGCTCGCCAGCCCTCTCCGACTTCAGAATAACCAAGATTCTTCAGCAACTGCAGGAGAGTGCACCCGCCGTCACCCAGCTCTACGCTGAGTACATCCACTTTGCCGAGGTCGAACAGGCACTCGATGAGGCGGCGATGGCCACCCTGGAACGGGTGCTCACCTATGGACCGGATCATCCCGAGTCGGCTCCCGATGGGCAGTTACTTCTGGTCGTGCCGCGTCCCGGTACTATCTCTCCCTGGTCGACCAAGGCGACCGATATCGCTCACAATTGCGGTCTGGCGCAGGTTCAACGCCTCGAGCGCGGTATTGCCTACTACCCGAGCAAGGCTGATGGCACTCCATTGAGCGAGTCGGAGCAGACCGCCGTTGCGGCAGTCATCCATGATCGTATGACCGAGAGTGTCTTTACTGCCATGCAGGAGGCCGATGGACTCTTTATCCACGCCGAGCCGCAGCCATTGATGAGCGTTGATCTGCTCGGTGGTGGGCGTGAGGCGTTGGTGATTGCCAATGGTGAGTTGGGATTGGCGCTGGCCGATGATGAAATCGACTACCTGGTCGATAACTTTATCGCCATGGGGCGCAATCCCTCTGATGTCGAATTGATGATGTTTGCTCAGGCCAACTCGGAGCACTGTCGTCACAAGATCTTCAATGCCGACTGGATTATCGATGGAGAGACGCAGACCCAGTCGCTCTTTGGCATGATCCGCAACACCTATAACAACAGCCCTGAAGGCGTGCTCTCCGCCTACAAGGATAACTCCTCGGTCATTGAAGGCTCCACTGCTGGGCGTTTCCACCCCCAGTCTGGCTCATCGCTCTACAGTTATCACGAAGCACCGATCCATATTCTGATGAAGGTGGAGACCCATAACCACCCAACCGCGATTTCACCTCACCCAGGTGCGGCAACCGGTTCCGGTGGTGAGATTCGTGACGAGGGTGCCACCGGTCGTGGTTCCAAGCCGAAGGCGGGTCTGGCCGGCTTCTCGGTTTCCAATCTGCGTCTTCCAGGTGCTGAACAGCCGTGGGAGAGCGACTACGGCAAGCCCGACCGGATCGTATCGGCGCTCGATATTATGCTCGAAGGCCCGATCGGTGCCGCTTCATTCAACAACGAGTTTGGTCGCCCAGCCATCAACGGTTACTTCCGAACCTTTGAGGAGCTAGTGCCGGGACCGGCGGGTGAAGAGGTGCGTGGTTACCACAAGCCGATCATGCTGGCGGGTGGTCTCGGTAACATCCGTGCCGACCACGTCGAAAAGGATAATATCCCACCCGGTTCGCAGCTGATTGTACTTGGCGGGCCGGCGATGCTGATCGGTCTCGGTGGTGGTGCCGCCTCTAGTATGGCCTCTGGCCAGAGCAGCGAAGATCTCGATTTCGCCTCGGTACAGCGTAGCAATCCCGAGATGGAACGCCGCTGTCAGGAGGTGATTGATCGCTGCTGGCAGCTGGGTGAGGACAACCCTGTGGTCTCGATTCACGATGTCGGTGCTGGCGGTCTCTCCAATGCAATGCCGGAGCTGGTCGACGATTCAGGACGTGGTGCACGCTTTGAGCTGCGCACTATTCCCAATGATGATCCCGGCATGTCGCCGAAGGAGATCTGGAGTAATGAGGCACAGGAACGTTATGTGCTTGCCATTGCTCCCGAATCGCTCGATCTCTTCACCGAGCTGTGTGAGCGCGAACGTTGCCCCTTTGCCGTAATCGGAGAGGCGACCGAGGATCGTCAGCTGATTCTCGGTGATGCTCATTTCGATAACACACCGATCGATATGCCGCTTGAGGTGCTACTGGGCAAGCCGCCCAAGATGCTGCGCGATGTACACCACCGGCCGTTCCATAAACGCGATTTAGAGACGGCTAAGGTCGATCCTAAAGATGCCGCCTATCGACTGATGCGCCTGCCAACCATCGCAGACAAGCGCTTCCTGATTACCATTGGCGACCGTACCGTGACCGGTATGGTCGCGCGTGACCAGATGGTTGGTCCGTGGCAGGAGCCGGTCGCTGACTGCGGTGTGACCACCGCCAGTTTCGATACCTATGCGGGAGAGGCGATGGCGCTGGGTGAGCGCACACCGGTGGCGCTGGTTGACCACGCCGCCTCGGCACGGATGGCGGTAGCAGAGTCGTTGACCAATATTGCCGCAGCACCGATAAAAAATATTTCAGATATCAAACTCTCTGCCAACTGGATGGCACCCGCTGGTCACGAGGGTGAGGATGCGGGACTGTTTGATGCGGTCAAGGCGGTCGGTATGGAGCTCTGTCCAGCGCTGGGTATTGCGATCCCGGTTGGTAAGGACTCGATGTCGATGAAGAGTGTCTGGGAGCAGGATGGGGAGTCGCGCTCGGTGACTGCACCGCTGTCGCTGATCGTCACCGCCTTTGCACCTGTTACCGATACACGCCGCACCCTGACACCAGCGCTCTCAACCGAGCATGGCGATAGCGATCTGATCGCGATCGATCTGGGTAAGGGGCGTAACCGTCTTGGTGGCTCCTGTCTGGCACAGGTCTACAAGCAGACCGGTCACCACGCACCTGATGTTGATGATGCTGCCAGCTTTATGGCGTTTTTCGAGGTAGTCCAACAGCTCAATGAGAAGGGGTTGTTGCTTGCTTATCACGACCGTTCTGATGGTGGACTGTTTGTCACCCTGACTGAGATGGCCTTTGCCGCACGCAGTGGTCTCAATGTACAGCTCAATGCACTTGGTGACGATCCGATCGCTGCGCTCTTTAGTGAGGAGCTCGGTGCGGTGATTCAGGTGCGCCACAACGATACCGATGATGTGCTGGCGTGGCTGCACGATGCCGGACTCGGCAAACACAGCGCGGTGGTCGGTGAGTTAAATGACGATGATCGCATTCGCATCAACTACAACCACGACTCAATGATTGATGAGGCACGTGTAGATCTACAGCGCGCCTGGGCCGAGACCAGTTTCCGCATGCAGAGCCTACGAGATAATCCTGAGTGTGCGCAGGAGGAGTTCGACCGTCTGCTTGATCTCGAAGATCCGGGTCTGCATGCCGATCTGAGTTATGACCTCAATGAGGATGTTGCAGCACCCTTTATTGCATCAGGCGTACGTCCGCGCATGGCTGTGTTGCGTGAGCAGGGTGTTAATGGCCAGATCGAGATGGCAGCTGCCTTCGATCGGGCCGGTTTCGACAGTGTCGATGTGCATATGAGCGATGTGATCGCCGGGCGTGTTTCGCTCGACGATTTCAAGGGGCTGGTCGCCTGTGGCGGCTTCTCCTACGGTGATGTGCTCGGTGCCGGTGGTGGTTGGGCCAAATCGGTGCTGCTAAACGTTCGTGCTCGCGACCAGTTCGAGGCGTTTTTCAAACGCGATGACAGCTTCGGGCTTGGCGTTTGTAACGGCTGCCAGATGATGTCCAATCTACATGAGCTGATTCCCGGCACTGCTCACTGGCCACGTTTTGAACGCAATAACTCAGAACAGTTCGAGGCGCGTTTCTCAATGGTGGAAGTGGTTAAGTCGCCCTCGGTTCTGCTGCAGGGGATGGAGGGGTCACGGATGCCGATCGCCATCGCTCACGGCGAGGGGCGGGCAGAGTTCCGTGATGGTCATAATCCGCAGGATGCACTGCGTAATCACAGTGTGGCGCTACGCTATGTCGATAACTACGGCAATCCGACTGAGATCTATCCGGCCAATCCGAATGGTTCACCGCTTGGCATTACAGGACTGACCTCCGACGATGGACGCTTCACTATCATGATGCCCCATCCCGAGCGTCTGTTCCGTGCAGTCCAGCACTCCTGGCACCCTGAGGATTGGGATGAGGATGGTAGCTGGATGCGTATGTTCAGAAATGCGCGGGTCTGGGTGGGCTAGTGCGCTAGCGTTAAATGTTAGAGGCATAAAAAAAGCGGGCTTAATGCCCGCTTTTTTTATGATGCGTGTGCCTGGTGCTAGTGCACCGGTTTTTTATACTTGATCCGGTGTGGTTGAACCGCCGCTTCACCAAGACGACGTTTGCGGTCCTCTTCGTAGTCGGCGTAGTTGCCCTCAAACCACTCAGCGTGTGAGTCGCCTTCGAAGGCGAGGATATGGGTGGCGATGCGGTCGAGGAACCAGCGGTCATGTGATATGACTACCGCACAGCCGGGGAATTCAAGGATCGCCTCTTCGAGTGCTCGCAGGGTCTCGACATCAAGGTCGTTAGTCGGCTCATCGAGCAACAGAACGTTACCGCCCGACTGTACCAGCTTGGCCAGGTGGAGCCGGTTGCGCTCACCACCTGATAGATCCTTAACCAGTTTCTGCTGGTCGGCACCCTTAAAATTAAAGCGCGAGCAGTAGGCTCGTGACTGTGTCTGGTAGTTGCCGATGGTGATGATGTCCTGCTCGTCGGAGAGCTCCTGCCAGACCGTTTTCTCACCACTAAGATCATCACGGCTCTGGTCGACGTAGGCGAGCTGTACTGTGTCGCCCATCTGCAGATCACCACTATCGGGCTGCTCTTCACCCACCAGCATTTTGAACAGGGTCGATTTACCGGCGCCATTGGGGCCGATTACACCGACAATGCCACCGCGTGGCAGGTTGAAGCTGAGATTGTCGATCAGAAGACGATCGCCGAAGCTCTTAGAGAGTCCCTTAGCCTCAATAACCAGGTCGCCTAGGCGCGGGCCGGGTGGAATGTAGAGTTCGTTGGTCTCGTTGCGTTTCTGGTAGTCACTGGAGGAGAGCTCTTCGAAACGTGACATACGTGCCTTTGATTTCGCCTGACGCCCCTTGGGATTAGAGCGCACCCAGTCGAGCTCATCCTTCATCGACTTGATGCGAGCCTGCTCCTGTTTCTGCTCCTGCTCCAGGCGTGCCTCCTTCTGTTCCAGCCAACTCGAGTAGTTGCCCTCCCAGGGAATGCCGTGGCCACGGTCGAGTTCGAGAATCCAGCCCGCGACATTGTCGAGGAAGTAACGATCATGGGTAACGGCCACCACGGTGCCGGGGTAGTCGTGCAGGAAGCGCTCCAGCCAGGCGATCGATTCGGCATCAAGGTGGTTGGTCGGCTCATCGAGCAGCAGCATGTCGGGACCGGATAGGATCAAGCGGCAGAGCGCTACACGTCGCCGCTCACCACCGGAGAGCTTGGTGACGTCGGCATCCCACGGTGGCAGACGCAGCGCATCGGCGGCAATTTCCAGCTGACGTTCGAGATTGTGGCCATCGGTTGCCTGGATGATGTTCTCTAGCTCGGCCTGCTCTTTGGCGAGTGCATCGAAATCGGCATCGGGCTCGGCGTAGGCGGCGTAGACGGCATCGAGACGAGTCAATGCCTCCTTGATGTGACCCAGCGCCTCTTCAACGTTACCGCGGACATCTTTGTCGGGATCGAGCTGAGGTTCCTGTGGTAGGTAGCCGACCTTGGTGCCGGGTTGTGGGCGCGCCTCACCGTTAAAATCCTGATCCACGCCTGCCATGATGCGTAACACCGTCGACTTACCCGCCCCGTTGAGGCCGAGTACGCCGATTTTGGCGCCAGGGAAGAAGGAGAGGGAGATGTCGCGAATGATCTCGCGCTTGGGTGGAACCACCTTGCTGACGCGGTTCATGGTGTAGATATACTGGGCCATAGTACTCAATTGTCTGGTGATGAAAGGGGCAATTATATACGGCTTTTGAGGCTATGGGCGGTGAACTCAGCTTGATTCTGCAGGGTATCGGAGGTAAAAGCTTAACTAAGGAATAGCTATGCGGCGTGTTCGGGTATTTTTGAGTGCCGTTTTGAATGGCTGGAACAAGGTGTAAAGCGAGTGAAACTTGGCTATGCACCAGCGCTGACCGCCATGGATAGCGAAGCGAAGGCGGTTAGTCCGCGATAGTCGACGCCGTCCGCATATTCGTAGTTGAGAGCGCGAGCGAACGACGAAGAAG
>NZ_MPRL01000033.1:0-31732 GCF_002020875.1 Solemya pervernicosa gill symbiont
GCCAGCAGCGAGGGTGAAATTCTGCGTTAGCTGCAGTGGATCGATCGTCGCGTCGGCATCAGCCAGGCTGTAGGAGACGTGAGTATCGGGAAGGATGATGTCGTGTGCCGCCGTCACGCTCATACCGCCGGTCCCCTCAATCCAGATCATATTCTCTACCAGCACATCACTCACCGCTGAGGGCGTCCAGCTCGGGCTCCAGCTCGGCACTGCCACACCCGCCACCGTCACACCGTCCAGCGTCGCGTAGGGGTCGTATCCGGCGGAGAGGGTGAGACTGTCGGCCTGCACCGAGATGTCGACCACCGCTGTAACACTGGTATCGGGGAACTCGACCAGCGAGGCGGTGGTACCGATGGTCACATCGCGCCCCGCCATGGCGATCACATCTCCCACCAGCACCATCCCACCGAGATCGGTATCACGACCGGCATAGAACTCACCATTGCCAACCTGACCACCCATGACGATATCGTCCTTGGCGATCACCATCAGATGTGAAGGATTCGACACCACGAGATTGGTTACTGAACCGTTGGCAGAGAGTGCATCAATGTTGTCGCTGTGCATCGTGTCGAAATCGGTGATGCCGTTATATCCCGCCAGATCGACCTCATCGGGATAACCAAATTTCGAAATAATCGGATCATCGAACTCATCGTAGCCAAGAATGCCCGAGCGGCTCTCCTGTATCTGTCCCCCACTAATCTCACCTGCGGTGGAGAGGATAGTCAGATTGCCACCGGTGCGAACCACAGAGGGGGTGATATCGCCCACCGCCTGCAGCCAGATATTGCCCTCGCGGGCATCGATATCACTGATCGCATAGGTATTGAGCAGAATATCGGCTTCGGGATCTATGGTCTGATTTTGCGCAATCCCCCCCGCACCCGCATAGATAGAGATATCACCGCTGTCGGTATAGATGCGCTGGTCGACCTGTACCGCATCTCCGGCACTGATCATCACCTCACCGGTGGTATCGGGGATGGTCTGCGCAACGGTAACCGAACCGTTGGTTGAGACCAGATTGAGTAGCCCGGTGGTGAAGTAACCGGTGAGGATATCGTCATTAACACCCGCCGGTGCGGGGCCATTGTTCAGGTCGTTGTAGGAGGCGATGGTCAGCGTTCCGCTACCGGCATTAACCTGCAGAGCGTCAGGCAGGGTGATAGTGCAGGGTGGTGTGGCACAGTTATCGGCCAGTGCCAGTGTGGTGCCGGCGTAGAGTCCCAGTGCGGCATCGTAACTGGCGATATGGTCGTTGATAGTGATGTCATTACCCGAGAGCAGGGTGATGGTGCCACCGCTGATCGCATCGCGACCGATGAAGCTGTCAGTGGTGCGATCCCAGGGACCGACCTTATCGTTAACCACAATCGAACCACCCGCCATCATCACCAGATCGTTACCGGTGGTGGTATTGGCAACCGGCTGGTTGATGGTGATATCGCCGGCCGCTGTGACGGCGGTATCGCCCACCGTCTCGTAGATCGGCACATCAATGGTCACACTGCCTCCCGTCGACTCTAGCAGCAGGGTACCGCTGGTCACCAGCGAACCTGGGGAGAGGCTGGCACCACTGCTCACCGAAATAGTGCCGCTGCCGCTGCGCAGCTGCTTAGTCAGCGGTGCACCGTAGCTGTCGAGTCCATCGGCCGCCTGCACCACACTGCCCGCAGCAGCCACTGTGATTGCGCCATCGTCTGTAATAACGTGCTCATTGATCGTTACATCGCCGCCAGCGGTAAGAACTACCTGGCCACCGCTGATCCCACCACTGCCATCGATCTGCTCATTAACGACGATATCGTCATCAGCCGTGGCGCTAAGTGACGAGCCGTTAGAGAGATTGACCACAGCGGCATTGAAGATCACATCATCGGCTGCCACCAGCACCACCGTGCCGTTGCTGGCACTGATCGCCTCATCGATTGTGACCGAGCCACCGCTGGAGGTGAGCGTCAGGGTATTGGCCGTAATAAAGGGAGCGTTGATTAGTCCAGCTCCGGTGGTCACCGCAATCGGTGCGGTGCCACTGTAGACCCCCTGTCCCGATGCCACATTGACCGTACCGGCGCTGGCGTTGAGATTCACTGCACCGTTATTGGTAACGATGTAATTATTGAGATTGATATCGTTACCGGCATTAAGGGTGATACCTCCCCCTGCGTAGAGACCTCGGCCATCGATCGCCGCATCGACATCGATGTCGATATCGGCCTGTAGGGTAGTACTAGTCCCGGAGCGCAGTACGTAGTTGATCACCGCCGCCTCTTCAAGACCGACGGTAAAGTTGGTCGGATCGAGTAGTAGCGTTCCCGCCTCGCCGTTTTCGGCACCAGCATCAACCTGACCTCGGAAGCTTAGCTGCTGCTTGCCTGAGACCTCGACCTCTCCACCATTCCCAGATTCACTACCGCCACGGGCGGAGATTGAGCCCGAAAAGTCAGTCACACCATCGGCCCAGACAACCACCTCACCACCGTCACCTCGATCTGTGCCGTCGGCGCGTAACCTGGAGCCCTCAGAGACCGTGGTCGTCGTGGCGCGATAACCATCGCCGCCCTGGTAGTCACCTCCGAGATGCATGACACCTCCCCCGGCACTACCGCTTACATCCAGCTCCGATTCGGCCGCAATGAAAACGTGCTCTCCGCGCACATCGATAGCGCCACCGCTCTGTCCAGATTGGGTGCCACGTGCACTCAACTCACCAGCAACCGTCACACTTCCGCCCCGACCCAGCAGCACGATACGCCCCCCATGCTGTTCAACCGTATCGGCCCGCACCACACCACTGATATTGATCAACTGATCGAGCACCCCCTTGCCGCTGGCTGCACTCATAAATAGCGCCTCGCCACCCGCCACCTCGACCAGACCGCTTTGATCAACGCGTGCGGTGATGGGCTGACCCTCAGCATCAAACAGCTGTGCCAACTGCTGCTCGTCTACCGCAAAGTTAATCAGCTGATCGCCATAGAGATCGATGGTAAAACGCTCACCCGCCGCGAGCGCAACCCGGCCGAGGCGCGCTGTAATCGTACCGCTGTTCTCAACCTGCGGTGCTACAAGCGCCACCAGTCCACCCTCGGCAGCAGTGATGGTACCGAGGTTAACCACCGCACCACTGGCCACACCGGGCTGGTTAAAATCGAGGTTACCCGCCATAAAATCGCTGTTACCGATATTGGCGGTGGTTGCGACCAACGCACCCACATCGATATTCGCCCCCTCACCGATCACCACACCGTTGGGGTTGAGCAGGTAGAGCTGGCCGTTGGCATCGACCCGTCCCATGATCACACTGATCTGGTCACTGTTGACCCTGTTAAGGGTTGCTGAATCACTGCCTGGCTGGGCGAAACGAACCGCCTCATCCACGCCGACATCAAAGCTGCGCCAGTCGATGACGGCTCGACTACTCTGTTGTTCGATCAGGGTCAGGCTGCCGTTCTGTGTGATGGACGCACTTCCCGCCTGCACCTCGCCGCCGCTTGGCGCCGCCTGGGCGGTGGTAACCGTAATCAACGTTGCCGCGAGCATCGTTACGACTCGCTGACAGAATGTGTTTCGATTGCCTGGGTTCAGACTCATCTTTATCTCCAATGACCGCAATCAGAATCTGGCTGAGAGGGTGAAATAAGCGCGAGCATCGTCACTGCCTTCAGCCGCCACCGGATGGGATATTGGCTGCGCCAGCTCAACTGCTGCCGATACGTGGCCAAATAGGCTCAAACGCAGTCCAAGGCCTGCAGAGGTGATGGTTGTATCGTCATCAAGCGGCGTCTCATTGCGCTGCCAGACGCGCCCCGCATCGACGTAACCGTAGAGGGTATAGGGCTGCGGCGTAGAGAAGGGGAGGTGGTTGCTGTAACGAAGCTCCAGCTTGGCGGCCAGGCCGTGATCACCAACCGCCTCGGAGGGGTCGTATCCACGCCCGAACGCCTCACCGCCATAACCAAATAGTTCAGGCGCCAGTAGGTCATCGAAGGCGTACTGACCATTGACGGTGGCCAGTAGACTCCAGTGCGATGAGAGGGGTTGTAGACGTGCCAGATAGAGCGTGAGTTTGGAAAAATCGACACTGCCATCGGCGCGCGAGAGCAACAGATCGCCATTTTCCGATGAACCAAGGCCGTTGAGTCCCTGGCTAACCTCAACATCGATCAGGTTGGTCGCACCGCTACTATCGATACGATCATAGGTGAGCCCCAGCCGCGCCACACGCAGCTGCTCATCGATCATCTTGGCGCCAAAGAGTCGAGTCGTACCGTTGTGCATCGTCAGGCCTGTACGTAGATAGAGGTTCTGCTTTCGACTGCGAATCATCGGGTGGCTTACGATGAGATTGGCGCTATCAGACTCAACCTCCTGCTCGAGCGGGATAAAACTGAGATTCTCTGGCTCAGCACGCAGCGCACTGTAATCGATCTTTATCTTGGTGCCCTCACGACCGAGCTGCTGTTCATGACTGATAGAGGCGTATTGCATCTCCTGCCCCTCCGCCTGTGCCACCATCAGCGCAGTACGTTCAAACAGGCTCAACAGGTTATTGAGCTTCAGATCGGCCACTACCCGTAACGGCCCCAGCGCCTCTCCCCCACGATTGTCGAAAGCCACCCCACCCGATACGGTGTCACGTTCAAAATGAATGGTCAGATCGGCGGCACCAAATTCGCTCTTCGAGGCCGAAAGGGTGGCACGTGCAAACATGCCGGGTAGGTCGTTGATCAACAGCATGTAGCGTTCAAGCGCATCAGCGGTCTTTCACGACGAATGCGCTCGGCGTAGTCCGCGACCATGTCGCGGCTATCGTATCGATCACCAACGATACGCACCTGCGAGATATAACCTTCGATTGCCTGAAGCCTGGCTACCCCCTTCTCGATCGACTGTGCTGGCACAACGACCTGTGAAAGGGTGTAACCATCGCTGCGGTATTTTGTGGTCAGGGTGTTGGCGAGCCGGTAGAGCTCCAAGAGTGTTACTTCACGATTGAGTAGCGGGCCAAGATAGGTCTCAAGTTCACCCTGCGGATAGGCACTAAAACCCTCCAGCTCAATCGCATTCAGACTAAAACGGATCTCGGCCGCACCCGGTGGGGCACGCTCCAGCTCCTGTGCTCGCTCAATCCCCTCACTACGCTGGCGCAATTGCGGCTGCGTCTGGAACTGTTTTTCAATCTGTCCGGGGAGCACGGTACCACTCGGTGGGGCTGCCTGTGTGGGCATGGTGAGTCCAAGAGTGCCGACCAGAAACAGATAAGTTGCGGCGTTCTTTCCATACATTATCTTTATATTCCCACTACTGTGTATCAGACGAGCTTAGTCCAGCGCATTCCCTCTTGCCAACGACCCAGAACTCCAACATGATTTATAAAAATAGTCGGGTAATAACCAGCAGGTGAATCGATGAGCAACGATGACAATGAGCAGTGGCGTGACAAGCTGAGTCGCGATCAGTACCGCGTCTGCAGGGAGAAGGGGACCGAACCCGCCTTCAGCGGAGCCTACTGGGACAACAAGTCGGAAGGGATCTACCGCTGTGCCTGCTGTAATACCGAGCTGTTCCGCTCCGATACCAAGTACGACTCCGGTAGCGGCTGGCCGAGCTTCTGGGACGCGGTCGACCCTACTCGCGTCGAACAGCACTTTGATACCAGCCACGGCATGCGCCGGGTCGAGATCACCTGTGCCAACTGTGGCTCACACCTCGGTCATCTGTTCGAGGATGGCCCGCAACCGACCGGACAGCGCTACTGCGTCAACTCACTCTCACTCGAGTTTGAAGAAGACGAGTGAACCAAACTCCCATCATTGAGTCTGAACAGCCAGTTATAACCGGGGATGTAAATCAACCGTGAACAACCTGATCGACAAACTTAAAAAGCCCGGACTTCCACGTAGCATCGCCGAACTGGCACTGCTGGCGCTGGTCATCTTCGCCTCACGCTCGGTGTTTGGCGACTGGAACTATGTCCCCTCCGGCTCGATGAAACCGACCCTGGTCGAGGGTGACATGATCTATGTCGATAAACTCGCCTACGATCTCAAGATTCCCTTTACTACCCTCCATCTGGCGGAGTGGGACGATCCCATCCGGGGCGAGATTGTTGTCTTCTACTCTCCCAAGGATGACATCCGCATGGTCAAGCGGGTGATCGGCGAACCGGGTGACACCATTCTGATGCGTGATAATCGACTCATCATCAATGGCCAGCCACTTAACTACTCCGCACCCGATCAGCAGACCGTCTCGGTACTTAACGATGAGGAGCAGCAGAGTTTTCTCTTTGCCACCGAACAGCTCCCTGGTGTCGATCACGCTGTGATGCGACAACCCACACCAACGCCCCAGAGCAACTTTGGCCCGGTGACGATTCCAGCAGGAGAGTACCTGTTGTTGGGTGATAATCGAGACCGCAGTGGCGACTCACGCTTTTTCGGTCTGGTGGAGCGTGAACGCATCCTCGGCCAGGCGACACGGGTGCTCATCTCCTGGAATGGCGATAACTTCTACCTGCCTCGCGCAGGACGTATTAACCACCTGCGCTGACCGCCATGGATAGCGAAGCGAAGGCGGTTAGTCCGCGATAGTCGACGCCGTCTGCCTATTCGTAGTTGAGAGCGTGAGCGAACGACGGAGAAGGCCCAAAACATGCTTCCGCAAAAATAGCGACTCCCCGACTGCAATAACTCTCACCTATCTCCAACAGTTGACATCACCAGCAGATGATTCTACAGTTCGAAATATGTCGAACTATCAAAACGATAATCTTGTGCAGATGGCGGAGCAGTTTAAGGCACTGGCCAATCCACACCGTCTACAGATCTTTCTCAGCCTTTCGACCTGCTGCGCGCCGGGTACGGTCTGCAGCAGTGAGGAGGCGGTACGGAGTGTCGGTGTTATCGGCGAGGGTCTCGATATCGCCCCTTCGACCCTTTCACACCACATTAAAGAGCTCAATCGTGCCGGCCTGATTGAGATGGAACGACAGGGTAAACAGGTCAACTGCTGGGTCGATCCGGCCACGCTCGAACAGTTGAGCCACTTCTTCAAATCGTAACCCGAAGTCACGAGGAACTAACATGAGTCAGGAAGAGAATAGCTGCTGCGAACCCACCGAGGTAGCAGTCTCGATCGGTGCCAGGCAGGCCGACGATATCCGCCAGCAGGTGCGCGACAGCTACGCCAAGGTGGCACAGGCCGATAACGCTGGCGAGGCGTGCGGCGTCGGCAGCAGCTGCTGCGGGGTCTCTGATGACGATCAGATCAACACCCTGATCTCGACCCGCCTCGGTTACTCTTATGAGGATTTGGACGCGGTACCCGAGGGTGCCGACATGGGGATCGGTTGCGGAAACCCGCGCGCCATCGCCTCACTCCAGCCGGGTGAGGTGGTGGTCGATCTTGGTAGTGGCGGTGGCTTCGACGCCTTCCTCGCTGCGGCCGAGGTTGGAACCACGGGTCGTGTCATTGGTGTTGATATGACCCCCGACATGATCAGCAAGTCACGCACCAATGCGGAGAAGGGACAATTCGAGCAGGTTGAGTTTCGCCTCGGTGAGATTGAAAATCTGCCGGTCGCCAATGATACGGTTGATGTCATTATCTCCAACTGTGTGATCAACCTCTCTCCCAACAAGGGGCGCGTCTTTGAAGAGGCCTTCCGTGTTCTTAAACCGGGCGGTCGTCTGGCCATCTCCGATGTCGTCGCCACCGTGGAGCTACCCGATGAGATGCGTGACGACCTCGCGCTCTACTCCGGCTGTATGGCGGGTGCCTCTCACATCGGTGAACTGGAGCAACACATGGCCGATGCTGGTTTTTCTAAAATCGCTGTTGCACCGAAAGATGATTCACGTGACTTCATTAAGGACTGGGCACCCGGTCGTGGCGTTGAGGATTTTGTCGTCTCTGCCACCATCGAGGCGGTCAAACCTTAAGCGCTGGTGCTGTCCCGTCATGGGACAGCACCGATCCAATCGTTCGATCATTACTACCCGCTTTACCTCTAAAACCATCTCTCTGCTAGATATCAGACGCTGTTATCAACTACATTGGTAGTTACACCCCCAATAACTAGAGCCAAACAATAGGGGAGCAGTGATGCAGATCTCTCTCTGGACAAGCCTCGTTGATGCAGTAGCAGCCATTCATCTCGGTTATCAGCTAGCCGCAATCGTTATCATCTCGCTACTTTTAATACGCACAGCGGCAATTACACATCGTCAGATACTGCACATCCTCGGTTTCTACCTGCTGGGTCTGATCGGCTATCTCATTACCATCCTCCTGCTCAATAGTGGAGTCATAGACGAGGGGACGATTCCCCAACATATCGCCATCCTGGTCATGGGTTTGGCAGCAATTCGTCTCGCAGGTCTGATTCTCTTCCACCGGCTTCTGCCACTGATACAGATCCACGCACCAACGATACTTCAGGATATTCTGGTCACCATCGCCTATCTGCTCTGGTGCATGGTGCGCCTGTCAGAGATTGGGCTCGATTTCTCCAGCATTGTCACCACCTCGGCGGTAATCACCGCAGTACTCGCCTTCTCGCTGCAGGACACCCTCGGCAATATTCTCGGCGGTACCGCACTGCAACTCGATGATTCGATCCACATCGGGGACTGGGTCAAGGTTGATGATGCAGTCGGTCGAGTGGTCGATATCTGCTGGCGCTCGACCAGTATCGAGACACGTAACTGGGAGACGGTGGTCATTCCCAACAGTATCCTGATGAAGGGGAAGTTCACCATCCTTGGCCGGCGTCAGGGTGAACCGATACAGCTGCGCCGCTGGATCCGCTTCAGCGTTGAGTTCAGTGTGCCGCCGGCACAGGTGATCCACACCGTCGACACGGCGATACATCAGGCCGATATCGCCAACGTTGCCAGCCAGCCACTCCCCAACTGTGTTGCGATGGGCATCGACGGCAGCACCATCAACTATGCGCTGCGCTACTGGCTGACCGATCTCGCCGTCGACGATCCCACCGACTCGGCCGTGAGGACCCATATCTACGCGGCGCTGAAACGCGCCAGTATCGAGTTCGCCCTGCCGCAACAGAGCCTCCACCTCTACAAGGAGAGCCGAAAGGTGCGCGCCAAGGCACACTCGCGCGATATCAAACACCGCATCGAACTGCTTGAGCGAGTGGCGCTGTTTGCCAACCTTGATCAGGAGGAGCGGCGGGTAATCGCCGAGCAGCTCACCTACGCCCCGTTTGTCGAGGGTGATGTGATCACCCAGCAGGGCACGGTCGCCAACTGGCTCTATATCCTGATCGAGGGTCAGGCGGAGGTGGTGCTCAGCTCGGAGGGCGAGCAGCGGCAGGTCAATATCATCAACGGGGGGGAGGCAGGCAGCTTCTTTGGTGAGATGGGTCTACTCACCGGTGCACCGCGCGCCGCCAACGTGATCGCACTGACCGATGTGGAGTGTTACCGCCTCGACAAGGAGGCGTTCGAGCAGGTGATCAAGGCACGCCCGGTGATCGCCGAGGAGATCTCGCGCACTATGGCGAAACGCGATGCCGATCTGAGCATGGCAAAGAATGATCTCGACCGGGAGACACGCGACCGTCTGGCTGCCGCGCAGCACGACGAGCTACTGGTGAAGATCAGACACTTCTTCGGACTCTGAGTTGCTACTTACCGATACAGAAGCTGGAGAAGATCTTGCCTAGCAGGTCATCACTACTGAACTCACCGGTAATCTCATTCAGTGCATTCTGCGCCTGACGCAGATCCTCAGCCATCAACTCGCCAGCAGCGTTATTAGCCAGTTGATGTTGTGCGGTCTCAATCGAGAGTCGTGCTCGCGCCAACGCATCGAGATGGCGGCGGCGCGCACTGAAACCCCCTTCACCTGCTACCCGATAACCCATGCACTGCTTCAGATGGTCACGCAGAGCATCGCTGCCACTGCCGTCACTGGCGCAGAGCGCTATCTCGGGGTGAGCAGTGCTGCCATTGAATCCGGCCGTTCGGCCACTAAGATCGATCTTGTTTCTGATAATTGTCAGTCCGGGCCCTTTCGCGAGCTCAGCCACGATCAGTTCATCCTCTTCGGTGAGCCCAAGCTGGTCATCAATCACCAGTAAAATCCGATCGGCCTGTTCGATCTCACGCCAGGCGCGACGAATCCCCTCCTGCTCAACTACATCGCTGCTCTCGCGCAGGCCCGCCGTGTCGATAATATGTAGTGGCATGCCATCGAGCTGAATGTTCTCGCGCAGCACATCGCGGGTGGTGCCCTCGACGTCGGTGACGATCGCCGACTCACGTCCTGCAAGTTGATTGAGTAGCGATGACTTGCCAGCATTGGGTCGGCCGGCAATCACCACCGTCATACCCTCCTGCAGCAGATGGCCCTGCTCGGCACGCCGCTCAATCTCCGTAAGCTGTACGAGAACAGCATCAACCTTGCTCGCGACCACACCATCGCCGAGAAAATCGATCTCCTCCTCGGGGAAGTCGATCGCCGACTCGACGTAAATACGCAGCTCGATCAGCGCCTCGACCAGCTGAGTGATGCCCCTGGAAAAATCGCCCTGTAGTGAACGCTGCGCGGCTCGCGCTGCCTCGATACTGCCTGCCTCAATCAGGTCAGCAATCGCTTCCGCCTGTACCAGATCGAGCTTGCCGTTGATGAAGGCACGCTCTGAAAACTCACCGGCACGTGCCTGACGCACACCTAAATCCAACACACGCTGCAGCACCATATCCATCACTACTGAACCACCGTGGCCCTGTAACTCCAAGACATCTTCACCGGTGAAGGAGTGGGGCGCAGGGAAACGTAGCGCGATACCGCTATCGATTACAGAGCCATCGTTGGCGCTGAAGTTGTGCAGCTCAGCACTGCGAGGTTGGGGGAGGGTTCCAAGAATCGCATTAGCGATCTCATTAACCTTGGGACCGGAAACACGCACGATACCAACACCGCCCACCCCGGGCGGGGTGGTAACGGCGGCGATCGTCTCCTGCTCAGTGCTCACAGCACAGATCGGTCGGGATCAGGGTTTTCCAGCGTTCTCGATGCGGCGGGTAATTACCCACTGCTGTGCAATCGAGAGTACGTTGTTGACCACCCAGTAGAGCACCAGACCCGAGGGGAAGAAGGCGAAAAAGACGGTAAAGATAATCGGCAGTGCCATCATCACCTTCGCCTGGATCGGATCGAGCGGCGCCGGGTTGAGCTTCTGCTGGATGATCATTGAGGCGCCCATCAGCAGCGGCAGTACGAAGTAGGGATCCTTGCTGGAGAGGTCGGTTAGCCAGAAAATAAAGGGTGCCTGACGCATCTCAACACTCTCAAGCAGCATCCAGTAGAGGGCGATGAAGACCGGGATCTGTACCAGGATCGGCAGACAACCACCCAGTGGGTTGATCTTCTCCGTCTTGTACATCTTCATCATCTCTTGCTGGAAGCGCTGCTTGTCGTCGCCATAGCGCTCTTTCAGCGTTGCCAGGCGCGGCGAGATCTTGCGCATGTTCGCCATCGACTTGTAGCTGGTCTCGGAGAGCTTGTAGAAGACCGCCTTGATCATGATGGTGAGGAGGATGATCGCCCAGCCCCAGTTGCTGATGATGTTGTCGTAAATAAAGGTCAACAACCAGAAGAGCGGCTGCGCCAGAACGGTCAACACACCATAGTCAACGGTCAGCTCAAGTCCTGTGGCGATTTTTTCCAGATCGTTCTGCAGCTTCGGCCCCATATAGAGCTGGCTCTCAAACTGTTGTGCGGCACCTGGAGCCACCGAGTTCGCTGGACCACGCAGACCGAGAATGAAGCGGTTACCATCGATAACATTGCTGAAGTAGTGATTCGCTTCGCCACGCACAGGGATCCATGCTGAAAGGAAGTAGTGTTGAATCATAGCTGCCCAGCCATCGGTGATCTCGCGAGCCAGCTTCTTGTCGCTCATCTCATCGAAGTCGATCTTCTCGTAGCGCTCTTCATCGCTATAGATCACACCGCCGGTGTAGGTGTAGAGGAACATGCTCTGCTGACCGGGATCGGTACGCTGCAGCTGTCGATACTGGCTGGCGCTGAACTGATCTGCGCCGCTATTGCGTAGCTCATGTCGTAGATCGACCAGATAACTACCGCGGTGGAAGGTATAGATCTTGTCGACCTCAACACCATTCTCACCACGCCAGCTAAGACGCACCTCAAGCTTATCCTGACCCGCTTCGAGGCTGTAATCATCGGCCACAGAAGTGTAGATATCATGATGGTTCGGTAGCTTGGTCTCTGCGGAGAGCAGTCCAGACTGCGCTACATTAAAGAGCTCGCCACTATCGCCCAGCAGGGGGAATGGCTCATCGGGCGTGGCCGGATCGACCGGGTAGGCACTAAGACGCGCTACGCGCAGATCGCCACCGAGGGTATCGATCTCAATCTCCAGCAGGTCCGTCGTCACCTTAATGCGCTTCGCCTGCTTCACCACCTGACCGGTACCCGGCACGCCTACAGGAGAGGCAACCCCAGGTGTAGGAGCGGTATCGGGAAGATCAGCAGCACTAGAGATGCTACTCCCACCCTGAACCGCGACGGGTGCAGGCGGTGCATTTTTCGCAGCCTGCCAAGCTCCCCACTCCTGCCAGATCATCAGCAGGGTGATGAAGAACGCTCCAAAGAGAAGCAGGCGCTTGTTATCCATGGGATCTTTCCTGATTAGGTTCGGGTACTGGATCTACACCACCTGGATGCCAGGGGTGACAACGTGAAACTCTTTTTACTGATAACCAGCCACCCTTGAGGGCACCGTAACGCTCAACGGCCGTCAGTGCATAACAGGAGCAGGAGGGATAGAAACGGCAATTGCTGCCTACTATCGGGCTTATCAGGTAGCGGTAACCCTGAATGATTAGGATAAAGAGGCGGCGCATCGCTTGACCAAGGCGTTCCACTGTTTTTCGAGGCTCATGCTTAACTGCTGTTTGCTCTGTTCCATCACGCCACGACGCGTCAGAACGACAATATCGAAATCGCCAAGCTGTTCGTAGTGGGCTCTAAAGCTTTCGCGTACCATCCGTTTGATCCGGTTCCTGGAGACGGCTGTCTTGGCATTCTTTTTCGAGATCGCCATGCCGAGTCTTGGATGGCTGAGCTCATTGCGGCGCGCCAGAATCGTAAACGACCCCGCGCTAACCTTGCACGGATCCTCAAAGACGAATGAGAAATCCCGCTTTAGTGTAAGTCTGGCAAGTCGGGGGAAGTTCATGCGTTTCCCCAGAACCTACCGCTCACTTATGCACACAGACGGGCGCGGCCCTTGGCACGACGTGCAGAGATAACCTTACGGCCGTTCTTGGTGCTCATACGTGCACGAAAACCGTGGACGCGCTTACGCTTGAGGTTGCTTGGCTGGAATGTACGTTTCATGGTGCTCTAAACCCATATTAATGGTCGGAAAAAGATCGGGAAGGATATGGGAAGCGGCGCCCGCTGTCAATTACGGAAGTGTACCAATTATAAGTAAAATGGTTGTGGATAACTTTCTCCATCAGCGTTAGACTCCCACTCCTCTCCGATAACAACACTCGTAGTAGCAAGGGGTCAACACGTTGGAATCTGCACTCTGGAAACAGTGCCTCAATCATCTTGAGGGTGAGCTTAACGCTCAGCAGTTCAACACCTGGATCCGTCCCCTGCATGCCGTGGAGGAGAGTGATGCGCTACGACTACTCGCACCCAACCGTTTTGTTCTCGACTGGGTCAAGGAGCACCACCTCTCACTAATCGCTGAGATTGCTGGGCGCATCTCCAGCAATCCACCTCGTATTACTCTTGAGATCGGCACGCAAAAACGCCCTGTAGCTGAAAATAAGCAGTCGCCCAATGGTGCTGTCAGCAACAGTTCACCGCTGACTGCGCAACAAGCACCCGTCAGACGCAGCGGTAATCGCGGCAGCAGTCTCAATAACAGCTATACATTCGACCGCTTCGTCGAGGGTAAATCTAACCAGTTGGCACGCGCTGCCTCTTTCCAGGTTGCCGAGAATGCAGGCAAGGCCTACAACCCCCTCTTTATATATGGGGGTGTTGGACTCGGTAAGACCCACCTGATGCATGCAGTCGGCAATATGATCCTGCAGCACAACCCTAATGCTAACGTGGTCTACCTACACTCCGAACGTTTTGTGCAGGATATGGTCAAGGCGCTGCAGCACAACGCCATCACCGAATTCAAACGCTTCTACCGCTCTGTCGATGCACTGCTGATTGATGATATCCAGTTCTTCGCCAAGAAGGAGCGCTCACAGGAGGAGTTTTTCCACACCTTCAATGCGCTACTCGAGGGCAACCAACAGGTTATTCTCACCTGTGACCGCTATCCAAAAGAGGTCGATGGCCTGGAGGAGCGTCTCAAGTCACGCTTTGGCTGGGGGCTGACTGTCGCAATAGAGCCACCTGAGCTTGAGACTCGCGTCGCTATATTAATGAGTAAGGCGGCCAAGGCTGGTATCGAACTGCCACAGGACGTCGCCTTTCTGATCGCCAAACGTATCCACTCCAATATCCGCGAACTCGAGGGTGCGCTACGACGAGTAATGGCTAACGCCAACTTCACCGGTCGACCAATCACACTCGACTTTGCCAAGGAGGCACTACGTGACCTACTCGCGCTGCAGGATAAGCTGGTCACGATTGAAAATATCCAGAAAACGGTAGCAGAATATTATAAGATTCGGGTAGCCGATCTACACTCTGCCAGACGTTCTAGATCGATCACCAGACCCCGTCAGATGGCGATGGCGCTGGCCAAAGAGCTGACTAACCATAGTCTGCCAGAGATAGGCAAAGAGTTCGGTGGTCGCGATCACACGACGGTGCTGCATGCCTGTCGCAAGATCAAGGAGCTGATGGAGGGTGATCTTAGAATCAAAGAGGATCACGCCAACCTGTTGAGAACTATGACAACATAGTGTTAATTAACGGTGGGTAAAGTTGTGGATAAAATTGGGTCCTAAGTTATCCACAACTGATTAACAGCTCACACCCAGGATACATACGGCTCATACATTGAAAATAGTGTTGTAGCTAATTGAATTATAACGAATATTACGAGTTATCCCGAAAAATAGGGCTGCTTAATAGTAATAGTAAAGTAATAAATAAAAAGATTATTTTTTATATAGATGGGATGGATATATGAAATTCAAGGTACAGCGTGAAGCGATCCTCAAACCGCTCCAGGCCGTTAGTGGTGTTGTCGAAAGACGCCAGACCCTACCGGTTCTCTCTAATGTTCTGATCTCTGCAGGACAGGATGGCATCACCTTTACAGCAACCGATCTTGAGGTTGAGCTGCAGGCGATCAGTAGTGTTGCTGTCGATGCTCCAGGAGAGACGACTGTACCCGCACGTAAATTCATTGATATCTGCAGGGCACTGCCAGAGAGTGCTGAGATCAGTTTCTCTCTGGAAGATGACCGGGTGATTGTAAAATCTGGCAAGAGTCGATTCACACTATCTACCCTTCCTGCCAGTGATTTTCCAAGTGTCGATGCGATAAAAAATGTCAATAAGTTTGAGTTGCCACAGACTGAAGTTCGTCGACTGATAGAACGTACTCACTTTGCCATGGCTCAGCAGGATGTTCGTTACTACCTCAATGGCCTTATGCTACAGCTGACATCAGAACGTCTTCGTGCGGTTGCTACCGATGGACATCGACTCGCATTGAGTGATGTTACTGCGACCATCGAGATCACTGATGATCAGCAGGTCATAGTGCCTCGTAAAGGTGTTCAGGAGCTACTACGACTGCTTGAATCGAATGATGAGATGGCAGAGATTCAGGTTGGAAGTAATCACATTAAGGTCACCCTTCCTGGACTTGGATTTACCTCAAAACTGATCGATGGTCGCTTCCCCGATTATGAACGTGTAATCCCCAGTGGCTGTGATAAAGAGATTAAGGCTGATCGAGAAACTCTCAAACAAGCTCTCACTCGCACCTCTATTCTCTCCAATGAGAAGTACCGTGGAGTACGCCTGCACCTGTTACCCAATGCACTAGAGATTCTGGCTCACAATCCAGAGCAGGAGCAGGCCGAGGATGAGATAGAGGTGGAGTACGATGGACAGGAGCTGGAGATCGGTTTTAATGTCAGCTACATGATCGACGCACTCAATGTAATCCAGAATGACAATGTGAAGATTAGTCTCTCCGATGCCAATAGTAGCTGTCTGATTGAGGCGACCGAAGGTGATACATCACGCTACGTTGTGATGCCGATGCGACTCTAGCTTCAACTACTGTCCTACCCTGAATGTATGGGGTAGGGCGAGTCGAGCTATCCAAGAATATCTTCTTATCTTATTTATAAAACCTCCAATAAAAGTCTCATTAAATCCCATCAGGCAACGCCCTATCGATGAGTCTTTCTCACTTCAAAGTCTCTAATTTTCGCAATATTTCTACTGCGGATATTCGACCCTCAAATAATCTCAATCTCATTCATGGTAGTAATGGTAGTGGTAAGACGAGCCTGCTCGAGTCGATCTACTACCTCAGTCGGGTCAGTTCATTTAAGACAACACGACCGTTACAACTGATCAAAAGAGGAGAAGAGCGTTTTACTCTCTTTGGTGAGATCAGTACGGATGAGGGCACTATTCCAATTGGTCTGCAGCGGAGCAGTAGTGAACTACAGATGCGTGTTGCGGGTAACAATGCAAACTCCATCTCAGAGGTTGCTTCACAGATACCACTTCTGATCATTAATCCCGATAGTCACGAGCTGTTGGAGCAGGGTCCAACACAGCGTCGACAATTTATCGATTGGGGCGTGTTCCACGTGGAACATAGTTTCTATCCCATATGGAGTCGTTATAAAAGGGCACTAAAGCAGCGTAATGCTGCACTCCGTTCTGGCGATTCGAAGAGTGCATCAGTGTGGAATTCAGAGCTGGTGAGCTGTGCGAACGAGATTGATCGACAGAGGATTAATTACATTGATCGGTTAAAACCACTACTCCCAGAGTTTGCTGCGCCCCTGGTGGGTTCCGAAACATTAGAGCTTAGTTACCAACCTGGTTGGGATAAGAGTGAAGCTTATAGTGAGCAACTGGAACGATCACTAGTCCGCGATAGTGAATTGGGTCACACAAGGTATGGGCCACACCGTGCAGATTTAATTATCAAAATGGGCGGTCAACGTGTCCAGACCCATATATCGAGGGGACAACAGAAGTTGCTCGTCTGTGCCTTGAGAATGGCTCAGGTTCAACTACTCGCTGAATCAACAGACAAACGGAGTCTGTTATTAATAGATGATTTACCAGCTGAGTTGGATAGATATCACCGGGATGAGTTGATGAAACGTTTGGCCAATCTACCAGCACAGCTATTCATCTCAGCAATCGAACCAGAGCTGCTCAATAGCAGCTACTGGGAGAGTTATAGTGTGTTCCACGTGGAACATGGTTCGGTAGAAGAGGTGGTATAATCGTCGCCACATATAAAAGGTATGGATCCTATGAGCGAAGAGAATAGCTACGACTCGTCAAATATTAAGGTGTTGAAGGGACTCGACGCAGTACGCAAGCGCCCTGGAATGTACATCGGTGATACCGATGACGGTACCGGCCTCCACCATATGGTGTTCGAGGTGGTTGATAACTCCATTGACGAAGCACTGGCGGGGCACTGTTCAGATATTAATGTGGTGATCCATAGTGATGGGTCGATCAGTGTCTCCGATAACGGTCGTGGCATTCCGGTCGATATGCATCCTGAGGAGAAAGTCTCAGCAGCTGAGGTCATCATGACCGTTCTACATGCTGGCGGTAAGTTTGATGATAACTCCTATAAGGTCTCTGGCGGTCTGCACGGTGTAGGTGTTTCAGTGGTCAATGCCCTTTCAGAGACTCTACGACTGACCATCTGCCGCAATGGTGAGGTCTATCAGCAGGAGTATGTATTGGGAGTTCCGCAGGAACCTCTCAAGTCAGTGGGTGAGACCAAGAGCAGTGGTACCGAGATCCGCTTTAAACCGAGCGTTGAGATCTTTGCTGATACCGAATATCACTACGATATCCTCGCCAAACGTCTACGTGAGCTCTCATTCCTCAACTCGGGTGTACGTATCCGTATCTCAGATGAGCGTAGCGACAAGGAGGATATCTTCGAATATGAGGGTGGTATCAGGGCCTTTGTTGAGCATCTGAACCGTAATAAGACGCCCATTATCGAGAATGTATTCCACTTCACGACCGAGAAGGATGAGGTAGGAGTCGAGGTAGCGCTGCAGTGGAACGACTCCTATCAGGAGAATATCTTCTGCTTTACCAATAATATTCCGCAGCGTGATGGCGGTACCCACCTGGCAGGTTTCCGTAGTGCGTTGACCCGTACCCTCAACCAGTTCATGGAGAAGGAGGGGATCTCTAAAAAATCGAAGATCAACGCTACCGGTGATGACGCCCGTGAGGGTCTCACCGCAGTGCTTTCGGTCAAGGTTCCCGACCCTAAATTTTCATCGCAGACCAAGGATAAGCTGGTCTCTTCAGAGGTGAAGGGGATCGTTGAGTCGACCATGGCTGAGAAGCTGCAGGAGTTTCTACTCGAGAATCCGGCTGAGATGAAGGCGATTACCGGAAAGATCATTGATGCCGCACGTGCTCGCGAGGCCGCTCGTAAGGCGCGTGAGATGACTCGTCGTAAGGGTGCACTCGATATTGCCGGTCTGCCCGGTAAGCTGGCCGACTGTCAGGAGAAAGATCCAGCCCTCTCCGAACTGTTCCTGGTGGAGGGTGACTCTGCGGGTGGTTCCGCCAAGCAGGGTCGTGATCGTCACACCCAGGCAATCCTGCCGCTTAAGGGTAAGATCCTGAACGTTGAGAAGGCACGATTCGACAAGATGCTATCTTCAGCAGAGGTCGGTACGCTGATTACTGCACTCGGCTGCGGTATCGGTCGTGAAGAGTTTAATCCCGACAAACTACGCTATCACCGCATTATTATCATGACCGATGCCGATGTCGATGGTTCTCATATCCGTACTCTGTTACTGACCTTCTTTTATCGCCAGATGCCAGAGCTGATCGAACGTGGTCACATCTACATCGCTCAGCCGCCACTCTATAAGGTGAAGAAGGGTAAACAGGAGCAGTATGTAAAGGATGATACCGAGCTCAATAACCATCTGCTGCAACTCTCGCTAGACAAGACCACGCTCTACGTAAATCCTGATGCTCCACCGCTGACAGGCCCAGGCTTAGAGGCTCTGACTCGTGACTACCTGGCTGTGATGCAGACGATACGTCGTCTTAGTCGTCGCTATGATCAACAGATTCTTGAGCGTCTGATCTATATGCCGAAATTGGGTACAGAGGGTTTCCACAACCAGGCTCAACTGGGGGAGTGGGCAGCAGAGCTCCAAGCACGTATCAATGATGATCAGGATGCCTCGGTTCGTTACGAGATTCGTGCTGAGGAGGGAGAGGAGAACGATCCCTATCATCTGGTGGTCAGTAAATATAACCACGGTATCAGCAATGATAGTGTGATTAACCACGAGTTTTTCGACTCGGTTGAGTACCAGAGCATGGTTGTTTTAGGTGAACAGCTCGACGGTCTACTGAGTGAGGGTGCCTATATTCAGCGTGGTGAACGTAACCAGCCGGTGATGAGTTTCAAACAGGCACTTAACTGGATGATGGATGAGGCGAAACGTGGACTGCATATTCAACGCTATAAAGGACTGGGTGAGATGAATCCCGATCAGCTCTGGGAGACAACACTCGATTCAGAGAGTCGACGTCTGTTACAGGTGAAGATTGAGGATGCGGTGGGTGCCGATGAGATCTTTACAACGTTGATGGGTGACCAGGTTGAGCCACGCCGCGACTTTATTGAGGTTAATGCCCTTTCCGCATCGAATATTGATGTTTAACTAGTTGATATATAAGTAGTTATTTCTAATTAAGGGGGGTGCCGTCGCAGATGGCACCCCCCTTAATTTGTTAAAAACCGATTTTAACGCCGACATGGCCACTACTGCCACGGTTGCTGCTCTTGGCCCCGCCCGTAGTCTTTGCTCCATCAAGTGTCGAACAGCCGACCACCGGTAGCGTGATGAGAAGTGCAAAGAGAGGCAGATAGATAAACCTTCTGATCATGATCGATCTCCAATCGGCATTTTAACAGTGCGATAAAGTGTGGCTAAACAGTCCGTCCACCTAGTTCAGCCATGCGGCCCTCGATCCACTGTTCAGACTCAGTGAGTATTGCGTCGGTCTTTTTACCACTGCTATCGATAGCTGGTCCAATGGAGAGGCGGATTGTACCGGGGTATTTGATAAAGGAGTGTTTGGGCCAGTAAGCACCGGCATTGTGAGCGATTGGTAGCACCGGGAAGCCACTCTTCTGCGCCAGAATGGCGCCACCGGCGTGGTACTTGCCGCTGCTGCCAAACTGGGTGCGTGTACCTTCTGGGAAGATCACTACGCTACGCCCCTCGTTGAGATATCTACTGCCCTGATCAACCAGCTGTTTAAGCGCCTTGCGACCAGCAGAGCGATCGATTGCGATCGGCTCAAGCATCGCCAGTCCCCAGCCGAAAAAAGGGATCTTCAGTAGTTCACGTTTAAGCACCCAGACCTGGCGTGGAAAGAGCTTCTGCAGGACCAATGTCTCCCAGGTCGATTGGTGTTTACAGAAGACAATGACGGTCTGATCCGGAATATTCTCCACTCCGTCGACCTCATAGCGCAGCCCGCAGGTGATCTTCAGTAACCAGAGATTAAACAGTGCCCAGCTCTTAATAAAATGGAAACGAGCGGTGAGCGGAAAGGGGAACAACAGCAGACCGAGTGGTGCGACTACCAGAGTGGAGAGCAGCATTCCGATCCAGTAGGTGAGTGAACGGAGAAAGAGCATTAGCCCTCCTCAGCTAGATAGGAATCGACAAAGGCCGCCAGATTTTCGAACAGCGGGATTGCTTCAAGCGAGATACCAGATGCCAGGGTTCGTTCACCTTTACCACTGCGGACAAGGACAGGGAGTGCACCAGCAGAGGCGGCGGCCTCAAGATCGCGTCCGGAGTCACCGACAGCAGGTACCCCGTTCAGATCGATACCGAGACGAGAAGCTAGCTGTTTGAACATACCCCCCCTTGGTTTTCGACAGCTACAATCATCCTTGGGCCCGTGGGGACAGAAGAGAACTGCCTCAACCTCACCCCCCATTTCGGCGAGCAGGTTATGCATCTTGTCGTGGATCGAGATCAGGGTTTCGGTATCGAACAGCCCGCGAGCGATGCCTGACTGGTTAGTAATCACTACCACGCGATAACCGGCACTATTGAGTCGTGCGATCGCCTCGAGACTGCCGGGGATCGGAACCCACTCATCGGGGGTTTTGATGAAGTCGTCGGAGTCCTCATTGATGACACCGTCGCGATCAAGGATGACCAGTTTTACCAAGATTTATTGATCCCTGAATTCAGAAACACGGATGCGGCCGTTGATCATCTTCGCCTCGCGTTTCATCAACTTGTCCATCTTCTTCCAGAAGGCCGAGCTGAGATCGAAATCCTCAGCGATGGCAGTGCCCATGACCAGAATCAATAGATCGGAACACTCCTCGGCGAGATCCTCGATCGATTTACCTTTAGTGACACAGGCAGAGATCTCACCCAGCTCCTCGGCCATCAGCGCCACGCGGTAGGGTAGATCCTCACCACCGGTGTTTTTGAAGTCGTGTTTGTCGTGGAACGACTGTACCGCAGCTAGCATCTCTTTATAAGAATCACGATCACTCATACTCTCTACCCCTGTAGTAGTGAGATATCGGCAACGCGCAGGAAGAGCTGGTTAATCTGGCGCAATAGTGCCAGACGGTTCTTACGTAGCAGCTCATCCTCGGCGTTGACCATAACGTTATCGAAGAAGGTATCGACCGGCTCACGCAGCGCGGCGAGTTGGGTCAGAGCCCCCTCGTAGTCACCACTCTCAAAAAGCGGCAGTACATCGCTATGGAGTCTGTTCAGCTCTCCAGCCAGCGCCTGTTCCGCCGTCTCACTGAGCACAGCCGCATCGACACTTTCTGGTATCTGCTCATTACTCTTCTTGAGTATATTGCCGATGCGTTTGTTGGCCGCTGCAAGACTCTCCGCCTCGGTTAGATTACGGAAGGCGGATACGGCGCGGATACGACGATCGAAATCAAGTGGACGGGTGGGACGACAGGCGAGTACCGCCTCGATCACATCGCTGCTAATACCCTGATCACCATAATAGGCCTTGAGTCGTTCGAGCATGTAGTCGAGTGTTTCATCGACGGCATCGGCGGCCTTATCAACCTTACCGCAAAGCTGTTCGGCGCTAACCTTGAGTAACTCATGCAGATCAATATCGAGGCCACGCTCAATGATGATTCGTAGCAGCCCGAGTGCTGCACGGCGCAGGGCAAAGGGATCCTTGGTACCGGTAGGCTTTTGTCCGATGGCAAAGATACCGAGCATGGTATCGACGCGGTCGGCGATGGCGAGTACCTGACCAACACTTCCCGCCGGTAACTGATCGCCCGCCTGACGTGGCATGTACTGCTCGTCCATCGCATTGGCTACCGACTCTGGCAGACCATCATGGTTGGCGTAATAACGTCCCATGATGCCCTGCAGATCGGTAAATTCGTAGACCATGTTGGTCATCAGGTCGCACTTGGAAATCAGTGCGGCCTGACGAGCCTGATCACTATCGACACCGAGTAGACCGGCAAGATAGGTTGAGACGGCTGCGACACGTTCGCTCTTCTCGAACAGGGTGCCGAGCTGTTTCTGGAACACCACCGTTTTGAGGCTCTCCTGGTGGGCGCTGAGCGGCTGTTTTCGATCCTGATTCCAGAAGAACTCGGCATCGGAGAGGCGTGGGCGAATAACGCGCTCGTTACCGGCGCGTACCTGCTCGACATCCTGACTCTCAATATTGGAGATGGTAATAAAGTGCGGCATCAGTTGGCCGTCCTCGTTAACCACAGGGAAGTACTTCTGATGATCCTGCATGGAGGAGATTAGCGACTCGGCAGGTACCTCAAGGAAGCGTTCTTCGAAGGAACCACTCACTGCGACCGGCCACTCGACCAGCGCGGTGACCTCTTCGAGTAGACCATCATCAATAATCGCCTTGCCACCGAGTTCCTCAGCGGTCTTCATTACCTGGGCGCGAATAGCCTCACGACGTGTGGCGTAGTCGGCGATCACATGCCCCTCGGTCTCGAGTAGTGGCGCATAGGCCGCTGGTTCACCGAGATAGAGGGTATCGGGGTGGTGGAAGCGGTGGCCATGGCTCTCTCGACCCGATTTGGCACCGAGGATCTCAGCGTCGATGACTTCATCACCAAAGAGCAGTACCAGCCAGTGGACAGGGCGAACAAACTCGACATCGAGGCTGCCCCAGCGCATACGTTTTGGGATCGGCAGCTTGGCCAGCGCCTCCTCGATAATGGCAGGAATTAGCTCAGGGGTGGCTCGGCCTGTCTCGGTAGCACGATGGACAAGCCAGGCACCCTTTTTGGTCTCCTGTTTCTCAAGCTGATCCACTTCAACACTACAGGAGCGGGCGAAACCCTGGGCCGCCTTGCTTGGATTGCCCTCATCATCAAAGGCAGCCGCAACGGCTGGACCGCGACGTTCAACCTGACGGTCGGCCTGTGCACCCTGCAGTTCCGCAATCAACAACGCCAGACGCCGTGGTGCAGCGTAGGCCTTGATCTCGCCATAGCTAAGAGAGGCACCCTTGAGCCCTTCTGTGACGCCACGTTCAAAAGCATCAATGAGACGTTTGAGCGCCTTGGGCGGCAGCTCCTCTGTGCCGATTTCGATCAGCAGGTCGTTGCTTGTGCTCATGCCTCACCCCCTTTCAACATCGGGAAGCCGAGCTTCTCTCGCGCCTCGTAGTAGGACTGTGCAACGGCACGCGCCAGGGCTCGCACGCGTAGAATAAAGCGCTGTCGTTCTGTCACCGAAATGGCGTGGCGGGCATCAAGCAGGTTGAATGCGTGAGACGCCTTGAGTACCTGTTCGTAAGCGGGCAGCGGAAGACCGGCTTCGATCAATTTGTTGCTCTCGCTCTCGCAGTTATCGAATGCCTTGAACAGTACCTCGGTATCGGCGTGTTCGAAGTTGTAGGTCGACTGCTCCACCTCGTTCTGGTGGAAGACATCACCGTAGCTGACCCGACCAGCGGGGCCGTTGTGGGTCCAGGTGAGATCGTAGACACTTTCGACACCCTGTAGATACATCGCAATACGTTCCAGACCGTAGGTGATCTCACCGGTCACCGGTTTGCAGTCGAGCCCACCGACCTGCTGGAAGTAGGTGAACTGAGTCACTTCCATGCCGTTGAGCCATACCTCCCAACCGAGTCCCCAGGCACCGAGGGTAGGGGACTCCCAGTTATCCTCGACAAAGCGGATGTCGTGCACCAGCGGATCGATACCGAGCGACTTCAGCGAGCCGAGGTAGAGTTCCTGAATATCGAGCGGTGAGGGTTTGATAATTACCTGGAACTGGTAGTAGTGCTGCAGACGATTGGGGTTCTCTCCGTAGCGACCATCGGTAGGACGTCGAGATGGCTGCACATAGGCGGTTGCCCACGGCTCGGGGCCGATGGAACGTAGGAAGGTGGCGGGGTGGAAGGTACCGGCACCGACCTCCATATCGAGTGGCTGCAGAATGACACAGCCTTGGGCTGCCCAATACTCCTGCAGTGCGAGGATCAACCCCTGAAAGGTGGTGACGTCGTGATGCGGTGATGTGTCCGCCATAAACTTCTCGTTCCAGATCTATAGTTAAAGGAGTGCGCGAAAGGCGCGATTATAGCGTGGCCTTAGGTGTGAGGGTATGTCTGTTCAGATATGGATCTCTTTCCCCTGGAAAGGGTGTGGTGATCGGTAAAAGTGACGTGCTATGTTGAAGCATAGAGATGAACAGACCAGACAGAGATTTGGAGAATCGTGCATGGATATAGTCCAGTACCTCAAGTTGATGGTTCAGAAGGGCGCCTCAGACCTCTTTTTCAGCGCCGGTACACCGGTCAATATCAAAATCGAGGGAGTAACGGGACCGATAGGCGATCAATCGATGAGTCCGGAGATGGTGAAAGAGCTCGCCTACAGCATCATGAACGATAGGCAGATAGCGGAGTTTGAGGAGGAGCTGGAGATGAATCTGGCGATGCCGGTGCCTGAGCTGGGGCGCTTCCGCGTCAATATCTTCCGTCAGCGTGGTGCAGTGGCGATGGTGATTCGCTACATAACTGCCAGGATACCGACCATCGAGGCACTAAACCTGCCGAAGATTTTAAAGGATCTGATTATGGCACCCCGTGGCTTGATCCTGGTGGTCGGTTCGACCGGTTCGGGAAAATCGACCACACTGGCCTCGATGATCGACCATCGCAATGAGAACAAGTCGGGTCATATTTTTTCGATTGAGGAGCCAATTGAGTATATCCATGCCCATAAGAAGTCAGTGGTCGACCAGCGTGAGGTGGGACTCGATACCCACAGCTACGACAATGCGTTGAAAAATGCCCTGCGCGAGGCGCCCGATGTGATCATGATTGGTGAGATCCGTGATCGTGAAACGATGCAGCATGCGTTGGCCTACGCTGATACTGGCCACCTCTGTCTCGCCACCCTGCATGCCAATAACGCCAACCAGACCCTCGAGCGTGTAATTAACTTCTTTCCCGAGAATGCACACCATCAGCTCCTGGAAGATCTCTCCCAACACCTACGGGCGGTGATTTCGCAACGATTGTTGATCGGTGTCGATGGCAAGCGCCTGCCTGCTGTCGAGGTGATGCTCGCCTCTGCCTACGTCAAGGAGCTGATCAAGAAGGGCGATATCGACAATATAAAAGAGGCGATGGAGCAGAGTACCGATCGCGGCATGCAGACCTTCGATCAGGCACTCTTCACCATGTACCGCGCCGGTAAAATCGGTCTCGAGGAGGCACTTTCCAATGCCGATTCACGCAACAACCTCAGTCTGCGTATCCGCCTTGAGGGGGGTGAGGGACTTCGCGCCTTTGAGGGGAGTCTGGAGTACGCCGAAAGTGAAGAGTTTGATGAGAGCAATTTGGACGGACGCAACTAGCCGTTTTCGGGTAGAATCGCTCCTCTTTCGTTTCAGTCAGCTCTACCCATGAATAGACAACCCAAAGCCGTCGCCCTCATCTCCGGTGGACTCGACTCACTGCTCGCCGCCAAGGTGATGCTTGAGCAGGGGGTCCATGTCGAGGGGATCAACTTCTTCACCGGCTTCTGTGTCGAGGGTCATACCCATGCGATCCGCAAGAAGGATCGCAACAAACCGAAGCGCAACAATGCACTCTGGTCGGCCGAGCAGCTCGGTATCAAACTCCACATTATCGATATCATCGAGCCCTACAAGGATGTGCTTCTCAACCCCAAGCACGGCTATGGCGCCAACATGAATCCCTGTCTCGACTGCAAGATATTCATGGTGCAGAAGGCAAAGGAGTGGGCTGAGGAGAACGGCTTCGATTTCATTATTACCGGCGAGGTGATCGGTCAGCGACCGATGTCTCAGCGCAAGGATACGATGCCGGTGGTGGCGCGCGAGTCGGGTGCCGATGATCGTCTACTACGTCCCCTTTGTGCGAAGAATCTCCCAGCAACCCTGCCAGAGCGTGAGGGGTGGGTTGATCGCGACAAGCTCTACGACTTCTCCGGGCGCAATCGCAAACCACAGATGGCACTGGCCAAGCAGTTCGGTTTTGAGGACTACGCCTCACCTGCTGGCGGCTGCTGTTTCCTCACCGATGAAAACTACTCACGCAAGCTGATCGATTTGTGGGAAGGCCGCGGCAACCGTGAATATGAGATGGATGACATCATGCTGCTCAAGGTGGGTCGTCATATCCGCCCTCGTGCCAACTTCAAGTTGATTGTCGGCCGCGAGGAGGGGGAGAACCGTTTCCTCGAGGGGTATCGCAAGCAGTTTGTTTCGATCCACCCGGTCAGCCATCGCGGTCCGCTGGTTCTGGTTGATGGTGATGTCTCTGATGAAGATCTCGACTATGCGGCCCGCATTGCGGCGCGTTTTAGTCAGGGGCGTGATGCAGATGCCGTGGATGTGGTGATTGTGATGCCTGATGGTACGGAGCGACCGACCAATGTTGCACCACTCCCCAGCGAGGATCTGAAACAGGAGTGGTACGTTTGAGTCATCACCATCTCGATGCACGTCGCCTCTTCTGTCCGATGCCGGTGATTAGAGCGCAGGATGCGATCAAGAATCTCAAACCGGGTGATACGCTGGAGGTGGTCTCGACCGACCACGGTGCGTTGAATGATGTGCCAGCCTGGTGCAGGATCAACGGTCACAGGGTGGTTGAACAGCGCGATGAGGGAGATGAGGTTGTGATTATCATAGAGGTTGGTAGCGAGTAGGGAGATGAGCGGACACCACCACACTGAACCGACGGGCGATACTCATAGCGAACGCTATCTTGAGACGCGCCGTGTCACCTTGATCGGTACAGCGATCGATCTGATTCTCGGTGTCATCAAGATCATCTTCGGCTTTACCGCCAACTCCCAGGCACTGATTGCCGACGGCTTCCACTCACTCTCAGATCTGGTCACCGATTTCATGGTGATCTATGCAGCGAAACACGCCAGTAAGGGTGCCGATGAGGAGCACCCCTACGGCCACGGTCGCATCGAAACACTTGCGACGGTGGCGCTGGGTGGCGCACTGATTCTGGTGGCTATTGGCATCTCATGGGATGCGATTGAACGACTACTTCACCCTGAATCACTAATGGTTCCCGGTATGTTAGCGCTGATTGTTGCCGCCATCTCAGTATTGGCCAAGGAGTGGATCTACCACTACACAATGGCGGTAGCAAAACGGCTACGCTCCAAAATGTTGCAGGCCAACGCCTGGCACAGCCGCTCAGATGCTATCTCTTCGATTGTGGTAGTGATTGGTGTCGGTGGCACCATGGCCGGTTTTACCTATCTTGACGCCGTTGCGGCAGTAATTGTCGGTCTGATGATCGCCAAGATTGGTTGGGACCTCGCCTGGAGCAGCGCCCATGAACTGATCGATACCGGGCTTGATACCGAGCAGGTAGAAGGTATTCGCGAGGCGATCATGAATGTGGATGGTGTCAGCACCCTGCACATGTTGCGGACCCGATTGATGGGAGGAGAGGCGCTGGTCGACGTGCATATTTTGGTCGATCCCTATATCAGCGTTTCTGAAGGTCATCAGATTGGTGAGACGATGCGGCGCATGCTGATTGATGATTTTGAAGAGATCAGCGATGTGATGGTGCATATCGATCCCGAGGATGATGAGGGCGGCGCGCCTTGCCTTGGTCTGCCGCTTCGTGAGAAAGTGCTGCAGCAATTGCGCGATGAGTGGGGTCATATTCCCGCTTCTACTCAGATCGAAGCTGAGGTGCTCCACTATATAGATGGTGCAGTATCGGTTGAGTTGCTGCTTCCCCTCTCGGTGCTTGAGGGTGATGTTGGACACTCTGAACAGCTCGCTGCACAGTTCAGCCTTGTAGCTGAAGGGGTTGAAGGCATTCGGGAGATCAAACTTCGCTTTTGTTAGCACCGTTATGGTGCGTCAACGAATGGCATGCACCATAATCGCGCACCCTGTGACTGTGTGTATTAATAAATAACTGAATTTTCATAAAGTTAACTAAATCGGGGGCGTGGCATACTTTGTGCACTTTCCCGGACAGCGAACCTGACGTGCAGAGCTAACGGCAAGCGGTCAGCGTTTTACTAATTTAATAACGTTTGGAGGAAATAGAGAGATGTCAGCAACCAAAGTCTTGAAGATGATCAAGGATAACGGTGTAAAGTTTGTCGATCTTCGTTTTACCGATACCAAGGGTAAGCAGCAGCATGTCACCATGCCTGTTAGCCAGGTTGATACGAAGATGTTCAAAGAGGGCAAGATGTTTGACGGCTCTTCCATCTCTGGTTGGAAGGGTATCAACGAGTCCGACATGATCCTCATGCCCGATTCAACCACTGCCATCCTCGATCCTTTCATGGACGAGCTGACCATGATCATCACCTGTGACATTCTCGAGCCTGCCACCATGCAGGGTTACGAGCGTGATCCCCGCTCTGTCGCCAAGCGCGCTGAGGCCTACCTGAAGTCTACCGGCATTGCCGATAGCGCTCTGTTCGGTCCTGAGAACGAGTTCTTCATCCTCGATGATGTGCGTTGGGGTTCTGACCTCTCCGGTAGCTTCGTCAAGATCGACTCTGAAGAGGCCTCATGGAACACCGAGAAGGTCTACTCTGACGGCAACATGGGTCACCGTCCTACCGTTAAGGGTGGTTACTTCCCCGTTCCTCCTGTCGACTCCATGCAGGATCTGCGCTCTGCCATGTGTCTGGCTCTTGAAGAAGTGGGTCAGGTTGTTGAGGTTCACCATCACGAGGTTGCAACCGCAGGTCAGAATGAGATTGGCTGTGGTGCCAACACCCTGGTCAACAAGTCTGACGAAGTTCAGATGCTGAAATATGTCATCCAGAACGTGGCGCATGCCTATGGCAAGAGCGCGACCTTCATGCCTAAGCCAATCGTTGGTGACAACGGTAGTGGTATGCACGTTCACATGTCACTGTCGAAGAAGGGTAAGAATCTCTTCAGTGGTAACAAGTACGGCGGTCTCTCAGATATGGCCCTCTACTACATTGGCGGTGTCATTAAGCACGCTAAGGCGCTGAACGCATTCACCAACTCTTCAACCAACTCCTACAAGCGTCTCGTTCCAGGTTTTGAGGCTCCTGTAATGCTGGCCTACTCAGCACGTAACCGTTCTGCTTCAATCCGTATTCCTTACGTGATGAATCCGAAGGGTCGTCGCATTGAAGTACGTTTCCCTGACTCGACTGCTAACCCATACCTCTGCTTCGCAGCACTGATGATGGCGGGCCTCGACGGTATCCAGAACAAGATCCACCCTGGCGATGCTATGGATAAGGACCTCTATGACCTGCCTGCAGAAGAGGCGGCTGAGATCCCAACCGTATGTCACTCACTGGATCAGGCACTTGAGGCACTCGATGATGACCGTGAATTCCTCACCGCCGGTGGTGTATTCACTGACGATATGATCGACGGCTTTATCGGCCTGAAGATGGAAGAGGTTACACGCATGCGTATGACCACCCATCCGGTTGAGTTTGATATGTACTACAGCCTCTAAGCTGCAGCTACATAGTAAGACAGAAACGCCCCCTATTGGGGGCGTTTCTGTTTGCAGAGTAGAGTCTATTCCCCTATGTTCTAGCCATGAACAGAGGATTGTTACTATTTATTTTGGTCGTGGTGGCACCCAGTGGCTCCGCCGAAATCTACAAATATGTCGATGAGCAGGGCAATCTCATCTACAGCGACCGCGCGCCACAGGGAGTCGAGCAACTCGAGCTTCCCGATATCCAGCTCTATAGTCATCCACCCCTACCCGAGGCCTCAAAACAGGCAGATGTTGAGGGTGAATCTGATGGAATAGAGACGAACTACAGTCAGATACGTATCACCTCCCCAGGCAGTGAAGAGACCGTTCGTGACAACAGTGGCAACCTCTCCGTAGCGGTTAGTCTAGAACCGGCACTAAATCTTGAGGCGGGGGATACCCTAACGCTATTAATGGATGGTGCGGTGGTGAGTGAGGGACAGACGAGCAGTAGTATCCAACTTAGTGGTATTGATCGTGGCGCTCATACTCTGACTGCATCAGTCGTTAGTAAAAGTGGTGCTACTCGAATTTCGAGTAGCAGTGTCAGATTTTATCTGATGCGCGCATCGATAAACTTTCGAAAGCCTAAAGCACAACCGTAGCTTTAGATTAATCGTTCAATAAACCATTCACGCAGATCTTCGATCTCTTCGTTGCTGACGCTGTGCCCCATCTCATAACTGTGCCAATCGATGCTGTAGTTGAGTGCCGTGAGCTTCTCGCGTGTCAGTTCTGCGGCAGCATAGGGAATAATGGAGTCCTCTGTACCGTGAGCATAGAAGATAGGTGAATTACGGTTCTCGGAAGCTCGTTCAGAGTCGATCTGTTCACGGAAGGGAAGGTAGGTGGAGAGGGCAATGACACCGCCGAGTCGTTGCTTTGAACGAAGTGATGTATAGAGGGCGATGGCACCACCCTGCGAAAATCCAGCGAGATAGATATGCTCGCACGGTATACCTTTGGCAATCTCTGTTTCGATCAAGCTATTGAGATAACGCTGTGATTCTTCGACATGTTCCAGTGACTGAACGACCTTAGGCTCTTTACTGATGACATCGAACCATGCACGCATCTCATATCCACCGTTCATGGTAACGGCGCGATAGGGCGCATCAGGAAACAGGGTGCGTATCGCGTATCGATCCGAGAGTTCTAGCGCATCAGCAAGTAGCACCATATCGCTGTGGTTTGCACCCAGTCCGTGTAGCCAGATGATGGTGTATTCGGCGGACTGTTGAGGCTCTCTGATGGTGGGAATTTGAAAGGTCATCGTCTTAAAACAGAACGGCCGACACTAAGGTCGGCCGTTCATCTTCATAACAGATGTGGCTACTTGATAGCCGTCTCGACAGAGTCGGAACCGCCCTTGTTGTCGACCCAGCTGATGGTCAGCTTGTCACCCTTAGCTGCGCCCTTGAACTTGAACGACAGGTAGGGGTTCTTA
>NZ_MPRL01000034.1:0-25003 GCF_002020875.1 Solemya pervernicosa gill symbiont
TTCTCCGTCGTTCGCTCACGCTCTCAACTACGAATAGGCAGACGGCGTCGACTATCGCGGACTAACCGCCTTCGCTTCGCTATCCATGGCGGTCAGCGGTGGTATCTGCTCACCCTTCAGTCCATCGGGATAACCGTTGCCATCCCAACGCTCGTGGTGCCAGGCGGCGATCTCGGCAAACTCCTTGAAACGCTTGAGAGGGCGCATGATATTGGCCGTGAGGGTGGGATGGCGCTGCATCTCTTCATACTCTGCATCATCGAGTGGTGCCGGTTTATTCAGGATCTGCTCGGCGATACCGATCTTGCCCAGATCGTGCATCAGCGCCCCCTGTTTGAGCAGTTTGAGCTCGTCCTTATCCAATCCGAGGCGACGCCCCAGTTGCACAGAGAATTTAGAGACTCGCCCCGAATGGGTAGCGGTGTAGGCATCTTTCGCCTCCAATGCCTTTGCAAGCGACTGCAGCATCTGCAGATAGGCCTCTTCCTGCTCGGTGAAGAGCTGTTCGATGCTATCGGCCATACGGTTCACCGAACGCCCCAGATCACCCAACTCATCACGCCCTAACTGCTCTTCACGACTGCTCAGCTCACCTGCAGCGATCTTCTCGGTCACGGCACCCAGCGATTGAATCGGGTGAATCAGAAGCCGGTGTATCTCCCACCAGAGAAAGAGCAGCAGGATGATGAAACAGATAGCAAAGACCGTAACCAGCTCTCGCTCATAACGATCATCGAACTGCTGGATACGTTTGATCGTCGCTTCGAGATTGATCTCCACCTCAACCGCAGCGATCACTTTACCGTTATGGTGCAGTGGAATGATGATATCGGCCTTGGGAATTTCGATACCGGTTACAGGATCGCGTGCATACTCCACCTCCTCGCCCAGCGAAATTTCACCCTGCTGAAAGACGGCCGCCTTGGTGCCGTCTATCTGTTTAAGCGGATACTTTCCCGGTTTGGAGTGGGCCAGAATTTGGCCATCTGCGTTGAAGATATAGAGCGCGTAGATGGAGAAGTTGAGCAGGTCGAGCTGGTCACGCTGAATGGTCTGGTCAATGACTTGCTGCAGCGCTTTGCGATTGAGCGGTTCATCCAGCTTGCCAATCTCATGCTCAATACCGAGCAGGAAGACCAGCGCCTCACGCTTGGTCTGATCGAGAAAAGCACCCTCGAGCACCACTTCTGAACGCCACATCACCGCCCAGAAGGTCAGCGTAATAGTCAGCGCCGAGAATCCGTTTAGTCAGACTCGACGCAAATAGCTTGCGCGCTCCCAATTTCATATTCGCTATCCCTGGCTCGTTAGCCCTACTCTCTACAGGCCAATACCATACAACAAGCGTGGCTTTAGTGCGCCTGGAAGATCACTCTTCGCTTCGCTTGCGACCGGTCACCATCGCTCGGGGCAGGTTCTCATTGTGGGCGAGGCTGCTCACCACTACCCCGACAATGTGAAGCAGCACCAGCATCAACGTCAGGTTGGCAAATGTTTCATGTAGCTCCTCCCAGAACTCATCCCCCTCACCTTCGTCCCCCTCATGCTCCTCTTCATCTTCGTCATCATCGGCATGGGCCGTTGAGATAAGAGTGAATCCCTCAACCTGAGCCAGAGGACCTGCCCCCTTCTCCACGGCATAGAGCTGCAGACCAGTGAGCGTAGTCCCCGTGAGCATCAGCAGCAGTGCGACCACCATCGCCCCGGCCGCCGGATTGTGGCCGAGATAGCGCCTGGCACGGTTGCCACTCATATCCTTGAGATAGGCGATGATGGTAGTGGGCGCGTAGATAAAGTCTTTGAATCGTGCGTATCTGGGTCCGATTAACCCCCAAAACACTCTAAACACCAGTAACGCAGCCACGTAGTAACCGGCCCATACATGTAACGTCAGCAGCTCATCCTCGGTGACGTAGGCGATCACAAACGCCGCTACTAGTGTCCAGTGAAAGATTCGCACCAGCGGGTCCCACACCTTGATCTCGTTATCCATACTCCTCCCCTTACTATTTTGTTCTGCGGGGTTCGACCCCAAATCCCACACAAAGTGCAGACATAAAAAAACCCACGCCCCCAGAGGGTAGCGTGGGTCTGTTACAGCTGGATTAGGCTATTAGCTCGCCTTTTTGGCAGCAGCCCCCTCCATCATGGTCTTCAGCTCACCCTTCTCATAGAGATCGAGGGTGATATCACAGCCGCCGACCAGCTCGCCGTTGATGTAGACCTGTGGGAAGGTGGGCCAGTTGGCGTAGCGTGGCAGATTCTCAAAGATCTCTGGATCGGCCAGTACATTCACATAGGCAAACTCGACGCCACACGCCTGCATCGCCTGTGCGGTACGGCTGGAGTAACCACAGGATGGAAGCTGTGGAGTTCCCTTCATGTAGACAACAATCGGGTTACCTTCAACCTGCTCTTTAATTCTTTCCAAAACGTCCATTACAACACCTCATTGAATTCGTTAATGCTGCTCACCACAACTGATCGTTCAAACGATCGCAGTCGAGACAGTCTACCCAGCTCTATATGGGGAAAAAAGTTCGGCTTTCAAGGGTTTTTCACGAAAATTTTCAGTCGACATTGGTCTGCAGCCAGAACTCCAGCAGCGCCATATGCCACAGCTTGCTGCCGAGAATGCGAGTGTGGTGCGTCTCCGGCTCGGCCAGCAGTCGCTCGACATAGCTACGATTGAATAGCTCACGCTCGCGACAGGCCTGCGAGTCGAGAATATCGCGCATGAAGTCGAGGAATTCACCGCGTACAAACTTCAGTGCCGGTACTGGGAAGTAGCCCTTGGGACGGTCGATCACCGCATCGGGGATCAGACCTCGAGCAATACGCTTGAGCGGGTACTTGCCCCCCTCCTTGAGTCGCATCTCGGGCGGCATCGCCATCGCCAGCTCAACCAGATCGTGATCGAGGAATGGTACCCGCGCCTCCAGCCCCCACGCCATGGTCATATTGTCGACCCGTTTGACCGGATCATCGACGATCAGGGTGGTGACATCCATACGCAGCACCTGATCGATGAAGGAGTCGGCCATCGGGCGGGAGAGCAGCCCAGCAACCCGCTCGGCGGTGTAGTCCTCGCCACGATAGGCGGCGGTAACACTCTCGAGAAACTCATCGTGGTCACGATCGAAGTAGTGGCGGCGGAAACGATCGACCGGCTCACCGACGATCTCATCGCGCATGCGGGGGTACCAGAAGTAGCCGCCGAAGACCTCATCGGCCCCCTGCCCACTCTGCACCACCTTTACCTCTTGCGAGACCTTCTCCGAGAGCAGGTAGAAGGCGACTGCATCTTGGCCCACCATCGGCTCGGCCATGCAACTGACCGCCTCGGGCAGGCGTTTTAGCACTTCGCCATTGGGAATCTCATACTTATGGTGGTGCGTATTGAAACGCTCAACTACCAGATCGGAGTACTCGAATTCACTCCCCTTCTCCTCAGGCTGATCCTCGAAACCGACCGAGAAGGTGAGCAGATTCTCCACTCCGCTCTCGGCCATCAGGCCGACCAGCAGTGAGGAATCGAGACCACCCGAGAGCAGCACACCGACCGGTACATCGGCCGCAAGGCGACGACGCTCGACCGACTGGCGCAGTGAGTCGTGCACCGCCTCGACCCACTCATCTTCGCTCATTTCCTGTTCGGGGCGCTGTGCGGCGAGATGCCAGTAGGTCCGCTCCTGCTGCCTGCCGTTGGATTCAATAGTCAGGGTAGTGGCGGGCGACAGTTTCCGAATACCGTTGAGGATGGTGCGCGGAGCTGGGATAACCGCATGCAGGGTGAACTGGTGGTGAAGTGCCACCGGATCGATCGACTTATCGATACCGCCCGATGCCAGCAGCGCCTGGGTATTGGAGGCGAAGCGCAGACACCCCTGTTGCTCGCTGTAGTAGAGCGGTTTGATGCCGAGCCGGTCACGGGCTAGAAAGAGCCGTTTAGCCCGCATCTCCCAGATGGCAAAGGCGAACATACCGGCGAAGCGTTCAACACAACGTTCACCCCAGGCAGCATAGGCCTTGATGATCACCTCGGAGTCACCATCGCTAAAGAAGTGATAACCCATCGCCTGCAGATCGGCACGCAGTTCGCGATAGTTATAGATGGTGCCATTAAAGACCAGCGCCAGCCCCAGCTCATTGTCGATCAGTGGCTGGTTGGCACGCTCGGAGAGATCGATAATTGCCAGACGCCGATGACCAAAGGCGAGCGGGCCGTCCGAGTAGCTACCACCATGATCGGGACCACGCCGCTCAAGGGCGCGATTCATGCGCGTAATCGCATCCAGATTCGGTGCGCTGCCATCGATTCTTAATTCACCACAGATACCACACATCTTCGACTACTCGATCATTAAACGGTTAGGAAAGGGTGCGCTGCTCAGCGCAGATAGAGATTGGAGACGACCTGTTTCACACCAGTGACAGACCTTGCCAGATCTACTGCACGGGCGCGCGCCGAACTGTTTGAAACTCTTCCTGAGAGGGTTACCACACCGTGACGAGTGGCGACATCGATATCACTACGACCAACCACGGCATCATTAATGAGTTTTGAATTGACCCGTGAGGTGATGGTTGCATCACTGGTGACCTGGGTGCGGCTGCGACCATCACTACTGCCGTAACCGCCACTGGCGTTACCGGTCACCATCGATGAGGCACATCCCGATAGCAGTAGAACACTTAACACCACCACAGCCGCTCTCTTCATGCCTCTCTCCCCACTCAGACCATCCATAATTGATCGAAGTATAACGTATCAATCTGCAACCGATTTAGCTCGGTCCACCATAACCGCCACCACCGGGTGTCTTGATCTCAAGGAGATCTCCAGCCTTAACCTCCACCGTCACCTTGCTCGGCAACGCTTCTCCATTGAGTCGGTTTTCACCGACGGCACCATCATCGCCACCTGCAATACCCCAGGGACGGTGGCGGCGACGTTCGGTCAGCAGGGTCGCGCTGGCGGGTGCGAGGAACCGATACTCACGCACCAATCCCTCGCCTCCCGGTCGCAGACCAGAGCCGGCCGAATTCTCACGTAGCCCATGGCGAGTCACCTGCAGCGGATAGCGCATCTCCAGCACTTCAATCGGTGTATTAAGGGTATTGGTCATATGGGTCTGTACGCCACTGAGGCCACCACCATTGCGACCCGCCCCCATACCGCCACCGATCGTCTCGTAATAGTCCCAGGCCGCACCGGGGCTATCGGAACCCATCGCCAGGTTGTTCATGGTGCCGTGGCTAGCGGCGGGAATCCGGTCGGGGATCGCCAGCGCCAGGGCACCGAGCACCACATCGACCACACGGGTACTGGTCTCGACATTACCGGCCGCCACCGCCGCTGGGCGCCTGGCATTAAGCAGGCTCCCCTCAGGTGCTTCAAGGGTAATGGCGCGAAACGCACCAGCGCAGGCGGGTGTCTGAGGTGGCATCAGACAACGAAAGGCGTAGTAGACCGCAGCGGCGGCTACCGAGAGCGGGCAGTTGATGTTGCCCTCGACCTGCGCGGCACTGTCACTGAAATTGAGATGAACATGGCTGCCTGCGACCTGCAGCGTCACGGCTATTTTCAGGTCGAAATTGTCCTGCCCATCATCATCCATCACATCACTAAATCGATAGGTACCATCGGGCAGCTCGACTAGCACCTGTTCAACCAGCCGCTGCGCATAGTCGTTCAGCTCCACCAGCGCACTCGAGAAGGCGCTACTACCGAGTGACTCGACCAATCGTTCCAACCGTTGCAGTCCAGCGCGATTGGCGCTGATCTGCGCGGTCAGGTCGCCCTCTGAGTCACGCGGGTTGCGTGTCTGGATAGTGATCTCATCCATCAATGAACGGTCGAGCTCACAGCGACGGAACAGGTTGGAGGGCGGTATCACTATTCCCTCCTCATCGAGGTGGCTGGAGATCGGCATCGAGCCGGGTGTTGAGGCACCGATATCGGCGTGGTGGGCACGGTTGGCGACAAAGGCGATCAGCTCGCCATCAAGAAAGAGCGGTGCGATCAGGGTTACATCGGGCAGGTGAGTGCCACCGAGAAAAGGATCGTTGAGAATCACCATATCGCCGTGCTGCCACTCGATACGCTCGACCAGATCGCGCATCGCATAGGCCATGCTGCCGAGATGGACCGGAATGTGGGCCGCCTGGGCGCAAAGCTCACCGCTCGCATCGAACAGCGCACAGGAGAAGTCGAGCCGGTCGCGAATATTGGGTGATAAGGCGCTACGACGCAGTACCGCCCCCATCTCCTCGCAGATCGCATCGATACGACTGGAGAAGAGACTCAATTCAATAGGATTCATAACCTTCATCATCAGTGCCTACTATTACCCCAAACAATGAACTGTTGCAGTGCCCATTAGAATTTCTTAATATACCCGAGAAGTTTGCTAGGTCTTATAATCGCGTTATGCTAAGGGACACCACCCCAGTTAAGGCAATAACGCACAAAAACCAGGAAGGAGCTTAATCTAATGAACCCGCTTAATTCTATCACCGGCACCATCGTCGCCGGCTTTGTCCTCTCACTCATCGTGATGTTTGGTCTGGGCACCACCGGTGCAGTTAACCCCTGGGAGTTCTGGGTCTGGATGCACGTCCTGGCCGGTATCGCCTGGGTCGGTCTGCTCTACTACTTCAACTTTATTCAGGTTCCCGCCGTTGGCGCCGCTCTGGCCGATGCCGATCCGGGTCCAGCAGCTATCAATAAATATGTAGCACCTCGCGCCCTGCTCTGGTTCCGCTGGGCCGCTGTCGCCACCTGGGTCACCGGTGCGATGGTCCTTGAAGCGATGCATACCATGGATGGATCAGGTGTAGTCGCGGCCTTCACTCTGCAGACCGGCTTTGCCACCATCGGCGTCGGCGCATGGCTCGGCACCATCATGATGCTCAACGTCTGGGGACTGATCTGGCCGAACCAGAAGAAGATCCTAGGTCTTGATGGCAAGGAACACAGTGCAGAAGAGATCGCCAGCGCGAAGAAGATCGCCCTGATGGCATCACGCACCAATACCCTGCTCTCAATCCCAATGTTGATGTGCATGACTGGTCACGCGCACGGTCTGCCTTTCTAAGCAGAGCAGTAAAAAACCATAATGAGAGCCCGGCTTTTAGCCGGGCTTTCCTTTTTTAGAAACAGTTTCTGTAGCTTAGCGCGATCGAGGAGACCTATCTGGTGCGGCGGGCAGGTTTGATTCCCGCTAATTTCACCGATAGAATCCCCTCTTTCGTCCGATAGCAGTCTCAAGCCAGAGACTGCTTTTTTGTTTTATGGGTCAACGTATGAACAGTGCAGTGATGAACACCTATGGCCGTCTCCCCGTCGCCTTTACGCGCGGCGAGGGTTGCTGGTTGTGGGATGAAGAGGGCAACAAGTATCTCGATGGTCTGAGCGGGATCGCCGTCTGTGGATTGGGCCACGCCCACCCTGCGATCAGTGAGGCGCTTTGCGATCAGGCCAATACCCTGATTCACACCTCCAACCTCTACGGCATTCCGCTGCAGAGCGAGCTGGCCGAACAGCTGACCCGTCTCTCCGGAATGGAGAACGCCTTCTTCTGCAACTCAGGTGCTGAGGCGAATGAGGCGGCGATCAAGATTGCCCGTCTCTATGGCCATCAAAAGGGGATTCAGACCCCGACCATCGTGGTCGCCGAGCGCAGCTTCCATGGCCGCACCCTCGCCACCCTCACCGCTACCGGCAACCGTAAGGTGCAGGCCGGGTTTGAGCCTCTGGTCAACGGCTTTGCTCGTGTTATCTATAACGACATTGAGGCGCTTGAAACGATAGCGCGCAATAACCACGACGTTGTCGCGGTGTTGATCGAACCGGTTCAGGGTGAGTCGGGCGTTCGTCCGCCCGATGCCGACTATCTCGCCAAGGTCCGCGCCCTCTGTAACGAGCACGACTGGCTGATGATGCTCGATGAGGTACAGACCGGCATAGGTCGCACCGGCAAGATGTTTGCCTTCCAGCACGACGAGATCGTGCCCGACGTACTAACCCTGGCCAAGGGACTCGGCAACGGCGTGCCAATCGGCACCTGTCTCGCCAACGGTACGGCGGCTGAGGTACTACAGCCAGGCAACCACGGTTCGACCTTCGGTGGTAATCCGCTCGCCTGTCGTGCTGCACTCACAGTGCTAGACACCATTGAGCGCGAGTCGCTGGCAGAACGTGCCGAAGCACTGGGCGAGCGAATTTTGAATAATCTTAGTAAGGCACTCGGTGAGTGCGAGGGAATCGTGGAGTATCGCGGCAAGGGATTGATGATCGGCGTCGAGCTCGACCGTCCATGTGGGGAGCTTGTTGGCAACGCCCTCAAAAAAGGACTGCTGATCAATGTTGCCAATGACACGACCGTACGTCTGCTTCCACCGCTGATTATGAGCGATGAAGAGGCCGACCAGATGGTCGACACCCTGGCCCCGTTGATTACGGATTTCTGTAGCAAGGACGACTAATACGTCCGCTTAACTATCAGGAGACGCAGCGATGGCAACGCGTCATTTTCTAACCCTTCTAGACTTTACAACCGAAGAGCTTCTGCAGCTGACCGCACGCGCCATTGAGCTCAAGGCGATTCTGCGCAGCGGCGAGATCTACGAACCGATGAAGAATCGGGTCCTGGGCATGGTCTTCGAGAAGTCCTCCACCCGTACCCGCGTCTCCTTCGAGGCGGGTATGGCGCAGTTTGGTGGCCACGCCATCTTCCTCTCGCCCCGCGATACCCAGCTGGGTCGCGGTGAGCCGGTCGAAGATACCGCCCGTGTGCTCTCCAGCATGGTCGATATCATCATGATCCGTACCTTCGAGCACGAGAAGATCGAGCGTTTCGCCGAGTTCTCACGCGTGCCAGTGATCAATGCGCTGACCGACATGTACCACCCCTGCCAGCTGCTGGCCGATATGCAGACCTACGTCGAGCATCGCGGCAGCATCAGCGGCAAGACAGTCACCTGGGTCGGCGACGGCAACAACATGTGCCACTCCTATATCAACGCGGCGCGCCAGTACGGTTTCAAACTCAACATCGCCTGCCCCGAGGGTTACGACCCCGATAGCGCTATCCTGGCTGCGGCCGGTGACTCAGCCGAGATCATCCGCGATCCCGCTGAGGCCGCTGAAGGTTCCGATATCATCACCACCGACGTCTGGGCCAGCATGGGTCAGGAAGAGGAGCAGGCGAAGCGTGAGAAGGCGTTTGCCAGCTACCAGGTCGATGATCGAGTGATGTCAGCCGCCAACAGTGATGCACTCTTCATGCACTGCCTGCCGGCACACCGTGGTGAAGAGGTTGCAGCCTCGGTTATTGACGGCCCACAGAGTGTCGCCTGGGATCAGGCTGAGAATCGTCTGCACGCACAGAAGGCACTGCTCGAGCTACTCGCCAAAGGCTAACTACACGGGGGTCGGAGTCGCCGTTCGACTCCGACCCCATCTCTCACTAGCACTAATTCTGGTCAAACCGACCTTCCGGTATCCGAGATGATGCACAGCGACTCATACCCCTTCTTTGACGTAGATGAACACGAGTTCGATGAGAAGATCATCAAGGGCTCCAACAACGGGCTGATTCTGCTCGATATCTGGGCCGAGTGGTGTTCCCCCTGCCTGGCACTGGCCCCGATTCTCGATCGAGTCCTGTCCGAGTATGAGGGCAAGGTGACGCTGACCAAGCTCGATGCTGATGAGAACATGCGTATTGCTGGTCGCTACAAGGTACGAGGCTTTCCAACTGTGATTGCATTTCTAAACGGTGAGGAGCTGGGCCGCTTTACCAGCGCTCAGCCCGCCCACCGTGTTCGTGAGTTCATCGACGAGCATCTGCCCAACTAAATAAAAACGGCGCCTATATGGCGCCGTTTTTATTTAGTTGGGCAGAAAACCTCTAACCTAGTTACAGGCGCCCGGTCCCGAGGTGATCGCGGTGTCGCAACGTTTGAACACACCCACTCCCGAAACACCTAGCGCAGATGGGGCTGTATCTCCCCACATTGAGAAACTGACTCCAGCACCATCGGCATCAGGCCCAAGGAATGTAACGCCCATCTGTCCCACCAGATTCGTGGTTGGCCCGGCACTAGGGGTGTAGACACCGTTCAACTCGATCTGCTCACCACCTGCGATGATGTTGGAGAAGGAGAGAACCTGCACCGGAGAGGTCGAATCGAGGCCGTGATACTGGCCACTCCCCACATCGACGGTGATCTGCGTTCCAACGATCGCTTGTGTAAAGAAGTTCACATCAACATGGGTGATATTCGGATCGCTATTGACGCTACCGGTAGCACCGGTGTGGTCGGTTGGCGAAGGTCCACTATGGTAGGTAAAGCGCGCTATACCGGCACCACCACCGCTACAGTCGAGCGTCGCACAGGCTGACGCATTGCTGTAATCCGTGGACGAACTGACGTGGCTCGGATCGACGTGCAGATAATGCAAGCTACCAAGGGTGTTGGCCTGTATACCGCTCTGCTCAGCAATATAACCACCATCCCAACGTCCCCAGTTGACCGCAAAGGGAGCAAAGTCCGGCGTGCCTGTTGAGATACCACCGGTATCGACCAGTGTGGCGCTGCCATTGGCAATCACGCAGGGATCACAGGGACTCATCGGGTCGGAGAGATCCTGCATGGCACCAAAGAGCGGGACATTGCCAACCGGACCAACAGTATCGAGTACCAGTGCCGTGTCGACATCAGTGATAAAGGATTCAGCCGTACCCACCTTTCCAACACTACCTCCCATATCGTTGAGGAACGCGACACCCATCCAGGTGCCAGGTGCTGCAAACGAGGCTGTTGTCGAGACGCTGCCACAGTTATCTACGCCTCCCTCACAACGCTTGAAGAGACCGACACCGGCCACCGACATTGTTGAGTCCATCTCGTCTTCCCACATACCGAACCCAGCACCCATCGCCTCCGCATCAGGGCCAATGAAGGTCAGCCCGATCTCACCGACGAGGTCATAGGTGTTCGCACCATCATCAATGGTACCGATCAGATCGATCGACTCTCCGTCGGCAATAATGTTGGAGAAGGACATATCCTGTTCCACAACTGGATCTTCAAAGAGCACGAACTCTGAATCGAATCCATGATAGGTAACACCACCAACATCGACCTTGATCTGCAGCCCGACGATCTCCTGAGTGGCGAAATCGACATCGATATGGGTAAAGTCGGGATCGGAAACCACGCTACCAGATGCCCCGGTATGATCAGTGGGCGGTGGACCGTCAGCATAGACAAAGCGGCCGACAAAGTGAGCACCCGTAAACAGGTCACAATCGAGTCCCGCTACACAGGCATTGGCCTCGCTGTAGTCACTAGTCAGATGCTCCGAGGCGACATAGAGGTAGTGGAAACTGCCTAGTGGCGTCTCTGGCACACCATTATCGGTGATCGCGTAACCGTCATCCCAGCGACCATAGTTAGCGGCAAACGAGGCGTTATCTGGCGCACCTGTCGAAACCCCACCATCATCTTTCAAGGTTGCGCTACCGCTTGAGAAGGTACAGGGGTCACAGGGATCGTTCTCCGAGGCATCGGTCTCGACGATCGAACCGAACACAGGCACATTACCCACACCACCAACGGTATCGAGCGTGATCGTAGTATCGCCATCAATCTGCAGTCCCTCACCAACCGCCTCAATACCGTAGTCAGTATGGTCCTGATTAAAACCGATACCCAGCCAGCCCCCCTTTGGCGCCGCCGTGGCGGTAGGACTGATGTTACCGGTCGTGGTTGAATCACCGGTTGTCTGTTCTGTCGACTGGAAGTCGTTGGTCGGATCGCTGACATCACCCGTTGGCGTAGTGGTATCTGTAGGAGCAGCGGCGGTCTCTACAGCAACAACCTCCTCATCCACGGCTAGATCTGTATCCTCGTCCAGACCTGAATCTGCTGTTCCGTCATCACCTGCTTCACCACCCTCTTCGGCCGTCGCATCAGGGTCCGGCTCCGCCTCAGCCATTGGGGCAGGCAGCGCATCAAGACGCTGTGGGTCTCCACCCTCGGCGGGTACATAGAACCAGTTCCAACCATCAGCACCAATCGGATGTTCACCACTCTCGTTACCAAGAACGATAGCACCCTCATAAATACCACCAAACAGACCATCATCGCCGTTACAGCTACCACTGGTGCAGAGCTGTAGACCGTAGTGCGTACCGCGAATACCGATGGATGCCACCGGTGTATTGACCTTGTACTTGCTCTTATCCTTCTTACCAATCTTGCCGGTGATGGTACGCATACCACCCTTGATCAGTGAGTAGACCGACTTCTCTGAACCATCTGCTTTGCCTGAGAAGCTGAATTCATCAACTTTAAACTCGGTATTGGGTTTGAGTTCCAATAGTGAGCTGTCTTTGAATCGAATCTGCGCCTGGCTGTTTGCGCCAGTGATGAGCAGATCACCTTCATGGATCTTGGAGCGACGCTTTAATTTTCGCGTCTGTCCATCAGACTGTTTGGCCATAAAGCTACCGCTACTCGAGATCACCTTACCGATATCAACAGCGGCTTGAACCGGCAACGCCAGCAGAGAAAGCGCCAGAACCATCAGCGCCACAAGAGAACCCTTCGATGCGTACAGATTACTATCGCGTGTCATGATCCTTGCCCTCAGTAGAAGTCACGACGCAGGCTGAGCTGAGTCAGCACACGGTCGTACTCATAGATTTCGATATTTGATTCAGAGCGGGTGTAGCTGGCACTACCACGTAGCGTCCAGTGGTCCGCTGGTGCCCAGGCAAAGCCTGCATCGAAGAGATAGGACTCATCTTCGCGATTGGTCAGAAACAGTAGCTGCATGCCGCCGTAGTCGCTGTACTGCCCCGTTAGCGATGTCTGCAGTGCAAACTTCGGAGTCAGGTTAAGCTGTCCACCCACTCTCACGCCACCAAATTCGCGCTGTGCAACCGCTTTGCCACCGAAAGGGTCGTCGTCGTCAGCGTGTTCATGACCGTAGAAACCGGTAGCGTAGAGAACGGGGCTGAGCCGAGAGCTGAAACGGGTGGTGATACCGAGACCTGTAGTGGTCTGGGTTGAGTTCCTGATCTGCTGATCAGGGTATTCGAAGTCTGCGAACTGCAATGAGAGGGTAAGCTGTGTATGGCGGGTCAGATCCTGCACCCAATCGGCATTGAGCCCAAGCATCTCACGATTGATCTCAGAGTCGAGATAGAAGGCCTGCCCCACCCCCACTAACTGCAGATAGCTGCGTTTGCCCTTGACGGTAAAGCCTGCCTGGCCGGTTACGACACCACTGTTGTACTGATCATATTCACCATTACCACGGTAATTGGTATCGAGCTTGCCGAGCAGTGAGACGTTCTCGCTCAACGGAATACTCAGTTTTCCGCCAACCGATGCGCTGTAGAAGAGATCATCCTGCTCGGTACTCTCCTCGCTCAGCGTACCCTGCCCCAGCAGCGGGCTGGTGAAATTGGCATCCTCGGGTGAGCTGTTGATATTGCTGTCGTAACCGAAGCCAACCTCAACATAGGCAACGGCCACCACCTTGCCTTCTTCGCGGCGCGCCTGGATCGCATCGAGATAGCGCTGCACGTTCTCTCGCACTCGGCTCGGGGGATTGAGGCGTTGCACACGATTAAAGAGCTCCTCGGCACGATCATCCTCACCCAACGCGAAGTAGCCGCGAGCCAGCTCGAGCCTGGCCGCCTGATTACTGGGCTGTGCCATCAATACTCGTTCAAGTGCAAATACACCCTCGCTGGCGTGACCACTATCGACAGCAGCAACACCGTAGAGATAGTCGAATTTTGGATCACCCTCATTCGCCTCTACTGTTTCCGATGCAAGCCGATAAGCCTCTTCACTGTTACCGGAGTTAACCAATCGCGACAAGGTATCGATGTTAACTGCCATCGCAGTCAAAGGGAGCAGCAGAAGCCCACAGAAAATTACGTTCCATCTAAAATATCTGTTCATTGCACACCAGCTTTATTAAGAAAACAGTTGTTATTGCAGCCACCGATCGCTGAAGCCATTCACCTCAAGACTCTCAGACGGCGATAAACAGTCTAGCAAAATAGCACACACCCCATTCGACCGCACATCCCGATATTGATGACGCTCAGCATTCGAACCATACTAACGGACAGGACATCTTCATCGGACAAAAATCAGGGGAAAGAGACGTTGGAACACCGTCACAACTGCCGCCATACCACCAAACACCCGGTCTCGCTCATCTACCAGGATCATCAGCCGATTGAGGGGATCTGCCGCGACATCAGCCGCGAGGGACTGCAGATCGAGACCGACGACACCACACTGCCCAATAACGCAGCGGTGCGGGTTGTATTTAAAGGAGATGAGACGATGGTAGGTAAGGAGATTCGCGCCATTGTCATCCATCGACGCGAGGGGTGTATCGGCATGATGTTTACCACCCAACCAGAGAATGTCGCCCGACAATCCTAAGGGTAGTGGGAGCCGATCAGGGTCTATACCCCGATCGACACTAAATCACTACTTCTCGAGCTGACTTACATCCCGCACCGCACCACGCGCCGCTGAAGTGGTCATCGCCGCATAGGCCTTCAGTGCACTGGAGACGATGCGGTCGCGGTTGACCGGTTTCCAGCCACTACTGCCCTTGGCATCCATCGCCGCTCGACGTGCCGCCAACTCATCATCGCTGAGCGCAACATTGATGGTGCGATTGGGAATGTCGATCTCGATAGTATCGCCCTCCTCCACCAGGCCAATCGCGCCACCCTCGGCCGCCTCGGGTGAGACGTGGCCGATGGAGAGCCCGGAGGTGCCACCGGAGAAACGTCCGTCGGTGAGCAGCGCGCACGCCTTGCCCAGTCCCATCGACTTCAGATAGGTCGTGGGATAGAGCATCTCCTGCATACCGGGTCCGCCACGAGGTCCCTCATAGCGAATCACAACCACATCGCCTTCTTTAATCTTCTCAGCGAGGATCGCCTCTACCGCAGAGTCCTGACTCTCAAAGATACGTGCGGGACCTGAGAATTTGAGGATCGACTCATCGACACCCGCAGTCTTCACCACACAACCGTCGAGGGCAATGTTGCCCGAGAGCACGGCCAGACCACCCTCCTGACTGAATGCGTGGGCCAGATCTCGGATACAGCCATTCTCACGATCGTCATCGACCGTGGCATAACGCTTGTTCTGGCTAAAGGCGACGGTGGTCGGCACACCACCGGGGGCCGCACGGTAGAAATCCTTACGCTTTGGATCGCTGGTAAGACGCAAATCCCACAGCGCCATCGCCTCAGCCATGCTCTCGGCATGGACCGTTTTGCACTCATTATTGAGTAGCCCAGCACGATCAAGCTCACCGAGGATACCGATCACTCCACCGGCACGATGCACATCTTCCATGTGGTACTTCTGGGTGCTCGGCGCCACCTTGCAGAGGTGCGGTACCTTGCGAGAGAGACGGTCGATATCGGCCATGGTGAAGTCGACTTCGGCCTCCTCGGCAGCTGCCAGCAGATGGAGAATAGTATTGGTCGAGCCACCCATCGCTATATCGAGGCACATCGCATTCTCAAAGGCCGCCTTGTTGGCGATTGAACGTGGCAGAACAGAGTGATCATCACCCTCGTAGTGGCGTTTCGCCAGTGCTACCACCATATGGCCTGCCTCTTTAAACAGGCGCTCACGGTCGGCGTGGGTCGCTACCAGTGAACCGTTACCGGGCAAAGAAAGGCCCAGCGCCTCGGTGAGGCAATTCATCGAGTTGGCGGTGAACATACCCGAACAGGAGCCACAGGTTGGGCAGGCGCTACGCTCAACGGTCGCCACATCCTCATCCGACTCATCGGGGTTGGCCGCCATGATCATCGCATCGACCAGATCGAGCGCCACGGTCTGCTCTTGCACGACCGCCTTACCCGCCTCCATCGGTCCGCCAGAGACAAATACCACCGGGATATTGAGGCGCAGTGCCGCATTCAACATTCCAGGGGTAATCTTGTCGCAGTTGGAGATACAGACCAGCGCATCGGCACAGTGAGCATTGACCATGTACTCAACACTGTCGGCAATGATCTCGCGAGAGGGCAGCGAGTAGAGCATGCCGTCGTGACCCATCGCGATACCATCATCGATGGCGATGGTATTGAACTCCTTCGCCACACCACCCGCCTTCTCGATCTCGCGAGCAACCAGCTGCCCCATATCCTTCAGGTGCACATGACCGGGCACAAACTGGGTGAAGGAGTTGGCCACCGCGATGATCGGCTTATTGAAGTCATCATCGGTCATACCGGTGGCGCGCCACAGCGAGCGGGCTCCGGCCATATTGCGGCCAGCGGTGGAGGTTTTTGAGCGGTATTCAGGCATGGCTTGGTCTCAACAGAATCTGGAAATCGTTAGTAAGCGGAGAAGAATAACAAAAATTTCCCTCAACAAGGCAGCCAAAACGATACAGCCCACACAATGTAAAAGGACATCTACCCGCATAGGTAGATGCCCCGATTAGACAAAGTGTCTCTCTAACGTAGCTTGCCGGTCATAATAAAATCGTTACCACGCATTGCGCCGTGACAACCGATACAGCCCGCCGGTTTACCCTCTTTCAGCACCTTGCCCTTCGGATCGTACTTGACCCAGTACCAGTCACCCTGATCCGGGTTATAGCCCTTCACCTTATACATGGTGGTGATTGCCGCCAGCTTGCCGTCCGGCATGTAGTTCTCCTTGATGATGATCGAACCGTCGGGCATTGCCCCGCGTTTCATCTTCAAGGCATCAATAGCCGGCCCATTGAGATAGGTGGTGAGCAGCAGACCGTGCGGCTCAATACCCTTGTACTTCTCACCCTTACCGGGCCAGAGATCCCAGTGGCTACGATAGGCCTTGTTCTGCATATAGGACCAGAAACTCTTCGCCTCAGTATCGGGACGCTCATTTGAGGTCGCCATACCTGAACAGGCTGCCACCAGGAACAGGCCAGCAGCCCAGACCAGCAACATTTTGATCTGTGTCGTGTTCATGAGCGCATCTCCTCTGCTGTTATTGCTATTTACATTCCAACATAGCCTAGTAAATAGATCGGGTATAGACGCGAAATATTACAATTTGTAAAAATAAATCCTCAGTCAAACCGGCAATTGGTCAATTTTTTGTTGACCAGAGCCGACATTTCAATACAATTAACCAAATGTTTTAACCAAACGGTTAGTTGATTTATGAATCAAACAGCAGAGAGCAGCAACACCATCGATGAGATCCTTGAGGCCGCCGCCGTGGTCTTCTCCGAGAAGGGTTTTGATGGTGCGCGGGTCGACGAGCTGGCACGCGCCGCCGGGGTCAACAAAGCGACCCTCTACTACCAGATCGGTGATAAAGAGGCGCTCTACCACGCCGTACTGACGCGCGTAATTAAACGCACCGCCAACGACATCGAGCAGGCGCTAGAGACGGTCAGCGACTGTGAACTGCGTATCCGCGCCTTCGTCGAGATCTTTGCGCGCAACACCGGTAATGTGCGCTACGCGGCCCCGATCATGCTGCGTGAGGTCGCCTCCGGTGGGCGTAATCTGCCCGAGAGTGCTGTCCAGGAGATGGGGCGCGTATTAGGCGCACTGACAGACACCCTCCAGCAGGGTATCGAGCAGGGTCTTTTCAGGCCAGTCAACGCCTTCATGGTGCATATGATGATTGTCGGCTCGCTCACCCTCTACTCTGCCAATGAGCCGATCCGACACCGCAACGCCAAGCACAATCCCGAGATACACGATCCGAGCCACTTTATTACTACCGAGGAGGCGGGCCGCGAGGTTGGCAACCTGATCCTCGCCGCCATCAAGGCACAGCCACAGGAAACCCAATCATGACCACCACCTTTCGTCAGCGTATCGAACACGGCTTCGAGAGCTTCGGCGCACTCATCTACCGCAACCACTGGAAGGCCCTGCTGATCATGCTGCTGATTGCAGCAGCACTCATCAGCCAGATGCACTACCTCACCATGGACACCTCGACCGAAGGGTTCCTGCATGAAGAGGATCCTATCCTGCTCGACTACAACGCCTTCCGTGAGCAGTTTGGCCGCGACGAAATGGTGATCCTCTCTATCGATGGCAGCGAGGTGTTCAGCACCCCGTTCCTGCAACGTCTGCAGTCACTGCACATGGAACTGCGTGACAACACCCCCTATCTCGATGACATCACCTCACTGGTCAACGCCCGCAACACCCGTGGAGCAGTAGGTGAGCTGATTGTCGAGGATCTGCTCGAGACGATACCCAAGACCGCGGAAGAGATGGATGAGCTGAAGGCTCGCGCGCTCGCCAATCCGGTCTATCGCAATATGCTGCTCTCCGAAGATGGCACCATCACCACCATCGTACTGCGCACCGATGCCTACTCGAGTGTGGGTATTGAAGAGGATGTAATGGGTGGTTTCGATGATATCGATGCTACAACTGAGGAGCCTGATGAAGAGGAGATCGAACCCCGCCCCTTCCTCACCGATGCCGAGAACAGCGAGCTGATTGCGGCAGTAAACGAGGTGATTGCACGTCATCAGGGTAGTGATTTTCGCATCCAGATCGCCGGTTCTCCCGTTGTTGGCGATGCCCTGAAGCGCTCTATGCAGAACAACATGAAACGCTTTATGGGGCTGGCGCTACTGACTGTCAGTCTGGCGCTGTTTCTACTCTTCCGTCGCCTCTCCGGTGTGATCCTGCCGCTACTGACGGTAGCACTCTCAATCGTCTCAACACTGGGCATAATGGGAATGCTTGGCATCCCCTTTAAGCTACCGACACAGATTCTACCCTCCTTCCTGCTTGCAGTTGGCGTCGGTGCCTCGGTCCACCTGCTCACCATCTTCTTCCGCAAGCTTCAGCAGCTGCACGACGAGACGGATGGTTCAACCGAATCCTCGAACCACAAGGAGAGCGCGATCGTCTACGCACTCGGTCACTCTGGGCTTGCGATTGCGATGACCTCAATCACCACCGCAGCGGGTCTCGCCTCCTTTGCCGGTGCCGAGGTCGCGCCCATCAGTGATCTAGGCATGATCGCCGCCTCCGGTGTCATGCTCTCACTGCTCTACACTCTGGTACTGCTGCCGACGCTACTTTCAATCATGCCAATCAAGGCGAAGCAGAGCGGCTCTGCCAGCAGTAGTCGTCTATTTATGGACCGTCTGCTAGTCCGTATCGCCAACTTCTCTACCCAGCGCGCCAATCTGGTTCTGGTGGTGTGTGCCGTCGTACTGGCGGTCGGTCTGGCCGGCGCGGTGCAGGTCAATTTCTCGCACAAACCGTTCGAGTGGTTTGAAAAAGAGCATCCGATTCGCATGGCAACCGACTTTGTCGACAGCCGCATGAAAGGTGCCAGCTCGGTTGAGGTAATCGTTGATACCGGCAAGGAGAATGGACTCTATGAACCCAAGATCATGCAGGCGCTCGACCGACTCGGACCGAAGGTCGAGGCGATCGATCACGGCGAGCTGTTTGTCGGCAAGAGCCTCTCGGTGGCCGATATTCTCAAGGAGTCGAACAAGGCATTGAATGAGAACCGTGCTGAGTTCTACGCCATTCCCAATGATCGTCAACTGATCGCCCAGGAGCTGCTGTTATTTGAGAACTCAGGCTCCGATGATCTGGAGGATTTTGTCGATTCACAGTTCAGCAAAGCAAGATTCACGGCCAGAATGCCGTGGGTCGATGGCGTGCTCTACGAGGACTTCATCGACGAGCTTGAGCTCACCTTCCGCGAGGAGCTGGGCAGTGAGGTGAAGGTCTGGAGTACCGGTATGGCAACCCTGCTTGGACGCACCATGGGAGCCACCATCTTCAGTATGGCGCAGAGCTATGTGATCGCTGCCGTGGTTATCACCTTCATGATGATCCTGCTCATCGGCGACATAAAAATCGGTCTAGTGAGCATGATCCCCAACCTCACCCCGATCATCCTCACACTCGGCATCATGGGCTGGGTGGGCATGCCGCTCGATGTGTTTACCATGCTGATCGGCTCCATCGCTATTGGATTGGCGGTCGATGACACCATTCACTTCATGCACAACTACCGTCGCTATCACCACGAAACCGGTGACGTCGACCGCGCCGTTGAGGAGACATTGCTCGGTACCGGTCGTGCCATGCTGGTCACCACCGTGGTGCTCTCACTCGGCTTCTTCCTCTACATGTTTGCCGATCTGAGCAACCTGTTTAACTTCGGCCTGCTGACCGGCTTCACCATCATCATGGCGCTACTGGCCGACTTCTTCCTCGCACCAGCGCTGATGGCGGTACTGCATCGCAAACATATGATCGATGACGACAGCGACTACTGAGCACAGATTCCAGGAGATCAACATGAACAGACTCACCAAACTGACCACCGCAGCGTTTGCACTACTCCTCTCAGCCTCGGCACTTGCTGAGATAAGCGCCCGCGAGATCATGCAGAAGGTCGATGATCGTGACGACGGCGATAACCGCGTCGCCGACATGACCATGACCCTGATCGACAAGGGCGGCAGCAAACGCATCCGCTCAATCCGTAGCTACGACAAGGATAAGGGTGAAGATAAACAGCGCATCATGTTCTTCCTCACCCCCGCCGACGTGCAAGACACCGCCTTTCTCACCTACGACTACGACGCCTATGAGAAAGACGATGACCAGTGGCTCTACCTACCGGCCCTGCGCAAGACCAAACGCATCGCCTCCAGCGATAAGAGCGGCAGCTTCATGGGCTCGGACTTTAACTACTCCGACATGACTCGCAAGAATCTCGATGCCAACGATTTCCGCATCGTTAAAGAGGCCGAGGTGCGCGGCAGCAAGGTGTGGATGATCGAGGCGAAACCGAAGACTCAGGAGGAGATCGAGGAGACTGGTTATAAAAAATCACTGCTATTTGTCCGCCAGGACAACTTCATCGTGGTACGCGCAGTGCACTGGACCAACGAGGGCAAACGTCTCAAGTATCAGGACGTGAGCGGACTGGAGAAGATCGATAACGTCTGGACCATCACCAAGATGACCATGACCACAAAGAAGGGCAAGGCGACCCTGCACAAGACTGAACTGGGCTTTAGCAATATCCGTTACAACCAGGATCTCGAAGAGCAGTTCTTCTCCATCCGCCAGCTCGAAAAGGGTTTGATGTAGTCAATCGACAGGAAGCCAAACATCATGATCACTAATCGTTATCTGCCAACCACCGTGCTACTCGGCACGCTACTCCTTCTGCCTGCCATGCAGAGCGCCGTCGCTGAAGAGAGCGCCGAAATCGATGCGGTGATGGAAGGGTTTGATGACGAAGCAGGAACAGTCGATAACGTACTGGATGGATTCGATGAGGATGCGGAAGGCTCGAATGATCTCAACGGTGTATTAGACGGTTTTGGCAATGATGATAGTGCCGCCGGGGGAAACACGGCCCGATCTGCAGCACCGCCCGTCAAACCGAAACGATTGCAGCTCTCTGGTGCCGCCGTATTGGGCACCGCCTACAACTTCGCCCACGACGAACCACAGGCCGGTGAACCTGACTACCACGGCTTCTCTCGTCTGCGAGCCAAGCTCGGTCTCGGGCTGAAGATCCGCATTGCCAAGGGGTGGATGGGAGTCATCAAGGGGCACGCCTTCCACGATTTCATCTACGAGATCAACGGTCGAGACGACTACAGCGACGAGGTGCTGGAACACTACGAGAGCGAGGCCGAGTTCGATGAGGTATTCCTACGCGGCAAGCTGACACCCAATTTTGATATCAAGCTCGGTCGCCAGATCGTGGTGTGGGGTAAGTCGGACAACCTGCGTGTCACCGACCTGCTCAATCCGATGGACCAACGTCAGATGGGACAGACCGATATCGAATACCTGCGTCTGCCGGTCAATATGACTCGCCTCGACTACTATCTCGGCAGCTGGAACCTCAGCGGTTACCTCCTCCACGAATCACGCATGGATAAACGCCCCACCGTTGGTAGTGACTACTACCCCTTCCCGATGCCAATGCCACAGGAGGATGTACCTGACAACAATGGTGCCGATGAGTACGCAGTGGCACTGAACGGTAACTTCAGTGGCTGGGATCTCTCCCTCTATGGCGCCCACCTCTACCGCGACCAGCCCCACACCGAAATGGTACCCGCCGTCGGCATGCGCCTGCGCCACGCCGAGACCGATATGGTCGGTGGTGCAATCAACATCGCGCTGGGCAACTGGCTTCTCAAGGGTGAGGCCGCCCATTTCGATGGAATGCGCTACAGCTCTCTGCCCGGTGAAGATAAGCGCCGCAGTGATCTACTACTCGGTGTTGAGTACAGCGGCTTCCAGGACACCAGCCTCTCGCTGGAGCTGGTAGATCGTTACAGCCACGATTACGATCCGCTGATGGCAGGCGATGGCATCAAGGAGAACATGTATGAGACCGCAGTACGCTACACCGGCAACTTCATGCACGACACCCTTGAGGTAACCCTGCTCGGAACGGCCTTTGGCGAGGCAGGCGATGGCGGCGGCTTCACCCGTCTCAGCGCCAAGTACGACCTGCGCGACGCACTAGAACTGACCGTGGGTGTAATCAACTACTACGAAGGCGAGAGCATTCCTTTCAACGCCATCGCCGATAACGACCGCCTCTTCGCCCAGCTCAAGCAGAGTTTTTAAAACACAGGCATCAGGTTACGGGTTACGGGTTACGGGTTACGGGATTAGAAAACCGGCATCACCCTCTCACTCGTAGGGTGGGTTGAATGAAGTGATACCCACCCTATACCTACATACCCACCCTATTCCGTCTCTGGTGGGCATCCCTAAAGGACTCGAACCTGCGGTTCATCGCGCTGAAGCTCAAACCACCCTACATCAATAGGCTGCCTCGTAGCCCGGATGAAGCGAAGCGTAATCCGGGGGCGATCTCTGCAAATTCCCGGATTGCGTGTTACTCCATCCAGGCTACGCTCGTAACCTGTTACCTGTAGCCTTTCAATAATAAGGTTTACCTGCCCCGGTAACTATTCAACAATCCATCCATGAAACAGCAAAACCCAACCCTGATGCAGATGCTGCATGCGCTTATCGCCGCACCGTCGATCAGTAGCGTCTCGCCCGCTTTCGACAGCGGCAATCTCGCCGTAATTGACCTACTCGCCGAGTGGTTGGGTGATCTCGGCTTTGAGATCGAGATTCAGACGCTGGAGAGTCACACCGACAAGGCGAACCTGATCGCGACCCTCGGCAGCGGACCGGGCGGTCTGGTACTGGCCGGGCATACCGACACCGTGCCATGCGATGAGCACCGCTGGCAGAGTGATCCATTCAAGATGGTCGAACGTGATCACCGTCTCTACGGCCTTGGCAGCTCCGACATGAAGGGCTTTTTTGCGTTGATCATCGAGGCAGTGCGCCGTTTCGATATCGACACCCTGCAACAACCGCTAATCGTACTCGCCACCGCCGATGAAGAGAGCTCGATGGATGGTGCCAAAGCGCTGGTTGAGCTGGGGCGTCCAAAGGCGCGCTACGCCATCATTGGCGAGCCGACCGGACTACGTCCTGTTAACGCCCACAAGGGCATTCTGATGGAGGCGATTCACCTGCAGGGGCAGGCGGGCCACTCCAGCGACCCCAGCTACGGCAACAGTGCACTCGAGGGCATGCACCGAGTGATGAGTGAGATTATCCGCTGGCGCGAACAGCTACAGCGCGAGCACCAGGACCCACAGTTCAAAGCCCCCTTCCCCACCCTCAACCTTGGTCACATCCACGGTGGCGACAATCCCAACCGTATCTGTGGCGAGTGCGAACTGCATATCGATCTGCGTCCCGTTCCCGGCATGGAGATTGATGCACTTCGCCACACACTAAAACAACGTGTCGATCACGCCCTGCTAAAGAGCGGTCTGCAGTCAACGATCCGACCACTCTTTAGCGGTGCACCTGCTCACCGACTCGAACGCACATCACAGCTGGTCGCCGCTGCCGAGCAGTTGACCGGCCACACCGCCGAAACGGTCGCTTTCGGCACCGAGGCCCCCTTCCTCGATCAACTCGGTATGGAGACGCTGATCCTGGGGCCCGGCGATATCGCCCAGGCACACCAGCCAAATGAGTACCTGGCACTCGACCGACTGCAGCCCTGCATCGACCTGCTGGCCCAGTTTATCGAGCAGTTCTGCACCCACCCTTAGGGACTCCCCACAGTCCCAAACCAGACCGGACCCGCCAACCAAACTGTGACAGCCGTCACGCTTTTTGCTAGCCTGCGCAAAGACTCAGTTCAAATCGATAACTAACAACGCAGGAGGGAACCACCATGCGCACACTTCTTACCTCACTCATCACTATCGCACTGTTAGTTGCACCGGCAGCACAGGCCGACGAGCTTAACGGTGGGGTCGCAACCTCAGCCTACATCAAGCATGCATTCGGAGCGGCCCAGCGCCACCAGAACGGTCTCGGCTACGGCTTTCGCTTTGACCGGGTGGAAGCCCCACCGTTTTCAATTTCAATAACACCAACAGCCTGAATGAGCGGGCGATCATCGATGTCGAATTCAGTAACGGTGCAATCAGCGCCTATCGCGTCCTCGGCTACAACACACTGCCCGACTACACCGTGATGCAAGCCAATGGTGGTGAGGCCACACTCTGGACCCCGCTACTCGCCGCAGGCGGCATCGCGCTGGCGATGTGTGTTTCCGGCTCCTCGCTCTGCGCGACCAGTGGCGGCGGCAGCAGTGAGGAGTGTATCGACCTCGAGGTCAACTTTGCCCCCGGTGTTTTCAACTCAGCGCCGGTTTGTGGCGGTGAAGAGCTTCCCTAGCGGTACGCGCAGGTCATCAACAATAGCCACACCCAGACACCTACAGGAGATAATCAAGACATCTTCGGGGAGTCGCTATTTTTGCGGAAGCTTGTTTTGGGCGTCCAAGCCCAAGCAAGCGGCAAATACTTAACGCGACCGTTTATGCCTACGGCGCCCCG
>NZ_MPRL01000035.1:0-24790 GCF_002020875.1 Solemya pervernicosa gill symbiont
TTCTACGTCGTTCGCTCACGCTCTCAACTACGAATATACAGACGGCGTCGACTATCGCGGACTAACCGCCTTCGCTTCGCTATCCATGGCGGTCAGCGGCAGAGTGGCTTCTCTTTCTTGATGCCGACATTCTTCTGCCTGCAGATTTTCTACAAATGACAAACATCGAGCTGATGCCTGATACGGTCTATCGTGCCGATACATCAGCAGGTGGTTATGACAAGTACGGCTCCTTCCTCGTGCAGCGCGCCCATTTCGAGTCGGCAAGACTCTGGTTGAGTTCACAATAAACAAGGAGCAGTCACAAGTGGACGCTCTGAAATTCCACCTGGATACGCTACCACGACCACGTCGATTCCTATCACGCAAGATATGGAAATTCAGAAAACAGATGAGTGATTAACACGTAAGACAAGACGCATTCATTTAAGACACTTTTCATCAACAACTATCAGATCAAATAGAACCTTAAACCTATTGTCACCCTATGCGGCAATAACCTGCAGTCAACATCCGGCAATCCCTTGCCGCTTTTTGCAGCCTTGCGCTGCTTGTTCAAACATAGATTCAATTATTCTCTTACATAACAGGGCAGTAACAATCCGCAGACCATAATCCAACTCTTGGCCCCGTACTTGCCATCTATCTCACCGGATCAATCTGTGAGTGGAAAGTGTGAATGGCAATCTCGATCAACAGTTACAACCCGATGCGTGCAGCGGTGACGCCACGCGTGGGTCGTAACGAGCCAGGACCGCATCAGGTGCAACGTAGAGGTGAAGACACCGTCACGATCAGTCACGCCGCACAGGCCGCCTATCGTTCAACACCGCAACCGGTGACTGACCACAAAGTCGCGCTGCGTAGTCGTATCGATAACGATCCAGAATTTGCGGCACGTATGGCGCGCAGTACGGCCTACGGCACTGACCTACTTGCCATTGAGCCCGACTCGCTCAAACCAGGTCGAAGTGCACGCTTTCTCGATGGAACGCCCACCAGCAACATAACCTACCGCGAACAGTATCAGGAGCTGATCGGCAAGGTGCGTGAAAAACGCATTGAATTCTATGAAGGTGAAAAGGCGAAGGGAACGCCACCTAAGCAGCTCTACGAGAAGTTAGAGGCGTTTAACCAGGCGTTACCTGAACCCTATCGTCGTGCAGTTGGCTTCCTCAATAAGACTTAACTACTTGGGCTGCCGAGGTTCAGCACTGCCAACCATCAACGTTAAATCGCTCGTTAGTGTGTGCGGCACCACCGTGAGGCCACTTAATTCTGTTATCTGCTCACCCACTCTTACCGGCTTCGCATATCGCCTACCGGATAGGTTGAAGTAGGCATCTTCACAGGGACTATAAAAACCACCTAACCAGTGTTCGGGTGATAGGTAGTCAGGCGCCTCTGCTCTACGCTTTACAAGACAGCCGGTACGATTCGCAGTCAGGACTATAAACTCATCCGGTAAATCACCTGAATGGTCATCAGCGTCACGCTCTAAAAGATTCTGCTCATAGAGACCCGGCACTGCAGACAACGCTCGTAGCAATGCCAACTGCTCTGCTGATCGTCGAGAGATATAAAGCTGTTTACCTTGCCATGCTGCAGACACCGTTGTGCCTACGGCAAAGTAGCGGGTGTCGATCTCCAGCCACTGATTATCGGTACCCCCCTTATCAGAGCCACCGAGACTTGAGATAAAGACATAGAGAACCACAGCGATCGCGATTAGAAACATTAATGAAACCAGGCCCGAGAGCTGCTTTCTACGTTCAACACTCTTTTGAGAAATATTGTTACTCATGCTTTGTAATATCTACCGTAACCAGTAACAAGCTAATCCTTCTCGGCCCACTCACGAATCTTTCGTTTTAATTTCTTCTCAACCTTCTCACCAATCTCATCCCACCCAGCACTGGCTTCAGTGCCATCTTCATCTTCTGACCACCTCTTTAATTTGCGCATCACCTTCGCCTCGACCTTATCGCCAATCTCTTCCCACTCCTTCTCGCGCCGTTTTGTCGCGGCCGTCTTGCAGCTGACGTGGCAACCGCCACCCCATATAGAGATCACGCCAAGCAGAAAGCCGAAGTCGTACCACCCACCTGAGTTGTTAATTTCATAGACGCTGACACTCTCGTTGAAAAGATGAATTACCAGTGTGATGAATGAGATAACGCCGTGCCAGAGGCCATACCAAAAACCGGCAGGTGTATCTTGTGAGAACCGGACATCTCCTGCCGCACATGAGACAAGAAGCAGTGATGTAGCAAGAAGCATGAACAGCTTAAACGGTCTTATATTAATAGAGCCCATCATTACCTCCTATCTAATCTACCAACTATCTTTTATCTGGCTCTCTCTAACGCCAATGCACCACCAAAACCGATCAACAACACGCCAACAACGCGATCGATCGTGACCTGGAATTTTTGGATCACACCTGGCACCAGCCGCGTACGGACAAATGATACAAACAGATTCCAGACAACGAAGACCTCAAGCGTGAGAAAGGCACCATAGAGTGCCTTATCAAACGTGGGCGTTGCCAGCTCGATGAGCTGCGAAAATATCGCCATGATGAATATCGTCACCTTCGGATTGAGAACGTTACAGAGCAGACCATCACGAAAGGGAGTTGCACGGTTTTTATCACCATTTGCCTCGGTCGCATCGAACTGAAAGCCGCCGCCAGATAGGAGTGATTTCACTCCTATATAGACAAGGTACGCGGCACCAGCCAACTTCAGTGCAGAGAAGAGCGTAGCGTTCGCTGCAATCACTGCTGCAATCCCCAAGATCGAAAATGCAACATGGACTGATACTCCACAGCATATTCCCACAATACAGAGCAACGCAGGCCAGCGGGTTCGTGCACCGCTATGCTTCACAACTATCATCATGTCAGGACCTGGACTCATCATTGCGACAAAGGTTACAGACGCCAAAATCAGGTAGGTACTAATCATTTGATTCACTAGGTTGATAAGTCATTTAGCTGGCCCTTGCCACTTAACTCAAAGCCTTTAGCACACACAACACTTTGCACAACATATTGTTACTTCTCGCCAATCATTATCAGTGAAGCCGGACGCTTATTCTGCGTGCTAAATGGCTCGACAATTTCACAAGCACTGTATCCGTTACTCAGATACAAGCTCTCCCATGACTCAACGGTCCTGAAGTACCAGGGAGCGGGCGCCGAAAAATCACCCCCTATGCCCTCCCATGAACCATCGCGCCAACCATCGACATACTCCCTGTCACCACAGACAACGATCGGATGTAGCGTCTGCACAATCAATGCCCCACCTTCGGTCAACAGCGCAGACACTTCTGCAAACAGCCGCGACACAGACTCTTTACCGATCAGTGAAAAGTTACAGACCACCGCATCGAAACGCTGTTCAAAGTCATCTGCTGAGAGATCTTCGTAACTGAGCACTCTGAATTTTCCAACACCCTCTGCAGATGCCAGCTCAACCAACTCGGGGATCGCATCGATACCCAACGCTGTCACGCCCTGCTGTTCCAGCGCTCTGACAAGCCATCCTTCACCACAGCCCGCGTCCAGCGCACAATTAGGCGATCGCTCTAAAACCGCATCAATAATTGCGCTATTGGTGATCAACTCACGACTTTCGATCCTTCCCTCACGAACAGCCTCACACCACGGCCCAGCGTTTGCTCGCCATGAATCCACTATTTCCTCATCAGCGTACCGACTCATAACACCCAAACCACTCGTTCAAAAGATAGTGGCAGCCTGATCCCAGTCTCAATCCACTCTGCTTCAGACACAGCACCCGCCTCGCTCTCTATCCAGAGATTTCATCTATCACACGACAGCATCAGGGCGCCATCAATAGAAGTTAATGAACGATGGATAATGGATTAAACGCACAATAAATACTCATCCCGGTTATCCGTAAAACACCATCGCTTGTAATAACCAAATGATGACTTCAAACCAAAGGTGAGTTTGATTATCTAATCTGATCTAGCGCTATTTATCCGCCTTCTCTGCCAAACTCGCTTTGCTGGGTGTTTTCCGATCATAGAAGATGCTTTTACCACTGATGCTGATTGGAATACCCATCGCCACTTCACACTCGATGTAGCCCAATGCACGGACAGCCGCGCCTACTCTCTGCTGCACTCGGTTATCGATATTCAACATGCTGGCGGCCTTGGCCGCCGATGAAAGCGCCACACCGATATCCATCATTCGCATAATGCAGTGTGGTCCCGAATAGCCCATCTCAAAATCTTTTAACTCGCGCTCTTTTTCAAATTCGACACAGGTTCGATAACCACAACCGCCACAATCGTAACCCGCCGTCACCGCACCATTTAAACCAATGAGTAGCAGCCCCTGAGCGCCTTCGGTATTGGTCGCATCACGATGCCAATAGTTCTCCTTGGAACTGTTGTGAGCATATTGTCGCATCTCATCGGCAATACGCTTCAGATCATCGCCACCGGTTATCGCCACAATATTCAGGCAATCCTTACCTCCGGCCTTGGGCGCGGCAATAGCTGAGGCCGCCATCAAATTGATCACGGTTTCTATTGTTTGCTCCATATTTATTTACTCATTAATGTATAAATAAAACTGATCAAAAACTATTGGAGAAACATCTTTGACTTTTTCATCCACCAATCAATCCATTGTTACACCGATCAATAATATCTAGGCCTTCTAAAACATTATTACACTAACCCAAAACATCCAAATCTCACCAAACCCACATTAAATCAGTCACGGTAGTAGCTTATAATTTTAATAGCTTCGGAGTACTCACCTGGTTGATTTGATTCCAACCACTCTAGCAATTCAGTCGAACTCTTATCGTGCCACTCCCTTTCAATATTATTCGTTCTAACCGTTAGGTCAGCTCCATTTTCCAACAAAATCTCCAAGTACTTATTGTTTTTGTAGAGAATTGACTCATGCAGCGGTGCCAACCCATGATTCGAGAGAACGTTCACTGGCTCTCCTCTCTTAATAAAATGATCAATTAACTTATATGCGGCATCCTGATCCACATCAAAATCAGACATCCCTCCAACATAAGCCACAAGAGATTCACCACACACCTTATCTAATAGATCTGAACAATCTCCATAATAGTGAAAATCCGTATTTTCAATTAACCACATCGCCCATGCTGGGGTAATAAAATAGCTCTCTTTTGTATATGGATACAGAGTAGTTTGATCATCCCTTTGAATTGCTAGAACAGCCAAACCGTATGTATTATTAACGAATCGCCATGTTTGGATCACTGTAGGTATCAATGATGCGAAAATAATTATTATAATTAATTTACGAATCATAATTTCGAGCGTGGTATTTCGCCCTATCCACATTGCCCTTAATATTACTTGCCTATCTCACAACGATTACGCCCATTCTCCTTCGCTTTATAGAGTGCGGCGTCGGCTCGCTCAAACACCTTTTCGGGATCATCACCGGAGTGGAATTGGCTAATTCCGCAGGATATGGTGATGGTGACGTGTTTGTCCTGGTAGTGGAATCCACACTTTTCAATTGCCATGCGTAATTTGTCGGCAACCTCGAAGGCGGCCTCGGCATCGGCGCCTGGCATAATGACGACAAACTTCTCACCGCCGTAGCGAGCGAGAAAATCTGTTTCGCGAATATTCTTGCCGAGCAGTCCGGCGATGGTCATCAGTACCTTGTCGCCCGCCTTGTGTCCGTAGGTATCATTTACCTTTTTAAAGAAGTCGACATCGACCACAGTGAGTGAGAGCGGTTCTTTGAAACGTTTCCAGCGTGAGAACTCCTGCTCGATGCGCTCATCGAAGGCCATGCGATTATTAATACCAGTGAGTGCATCGGTGATCGCCTGGCTACGCTCCTGCTCCATGCGTGTACGCAGTTCACCGCTCTCCTGTTCGAGATCCTGCAGGCTTGCCTGCATCGTCTTCACCTGTTCTTCGAGCTGTTCGTTGCGTGACACCTCATCGTCGTGATGGCGGTCGACATGGCGCAGGATGGTATCGATGCGCTCCTGCACATCCTGCTTCAGCACATCGATATCACTCGCTTCCTCAACACTGTTTGAGATGCCTGCAACCTGTGCCTGCACCTGGCTACGCATCTCGCCGGCGCTCTTCATAGAGGCCTCGCGAACCTCACTGCTTCCCTGCAGGTGCTCATCGAGTTCATCAAGTCGGGCGGTAATCTGTTCGAGGAATTTTTCGAGGTCGTGGCGCTCACGTTGGATCTTTGCACGCAGCTCTGAGATCAGGTCGGCTATCGCCTCCAGCACCGCCTTCCACTCGGCCATATCACTGGCGCTTAGAATCTGGTCTTTTACCAGTTCGGCACGCTCAGCCAGCTCCTCGGGCAGCGCCAGGCGCTCCATCAGCTGCAACAGCACCTCGGCGGCGTGTGGTGCACTCTCGAGTGGCTCCTCTTCTGCAACCGTTTCGCTAACCACCTCGCCCTCTGTGGTTACGGCTTCACTGGCGACAACCACTGCTGGTGATCGATTAAGAAGTGCCAGCAACTCATCGGTAAGACGCTGTAACTCCATTTCGGTCGCCTGTTGGGCACGCTGCTGCAGTCCCTGAGCAACCTCATCGCCATCATCGAGCTGCACGCCGCTGATAATGCGTGTTAATACGCCACGCGCGGCCTCAACAGGTTCAGCCTGTGGTGTGGAGGGTTGGGATGGCGCGGCCTCAGTTTCTGGTGTCGGTGGCGCTTCATTGGGGGTTGGCACCTCATCCAGAGCGGGTGGCTCCGGCAGCGAATCATCCACCTCTTCTTCAACGCTCTCCTCTTCGCTCTTTTTGTCGCGACCGAAGAGTCGGCCAAACAGACCGCCCTTTTCTTCGCTCTCACCCTCCTCGCCCGCTTCGTGCTTCTCCTCAGCGATCTTCTCCCCCGCCTCCAGCAGCAGCCCGGCAAATTCGCGAATGATCGGCGGCAGACCCGTCTCATCATTGAGACGCTCCATATCGTGACGAAGGGTTTTGAGCTTGCGGGCCACACCGGATGGCCACTCGATGACATCGAAGAGTTCGATCAGCAGGTCGGCGGGTTTGGCGGCGGCCTCTTTTTCGCGCTGTGTATCAAGGCGCGTCAGTGTGGCTGAAATGGCATCGATTATGGTGGTGAGGGTGTCGTGGTCTACGCCGTCGCGGATCGACTTTCGCAGCGCCTTGAGTTGATCGTCGAGGCTCTCGTCGAGGCTCTCGTCGAGGCCATCGGCGGCGAGTGAGATGCGACTGAGTGAGCGGCGCAGCAGATTCTCTACATGCACTGCCTGCTTGTCGTTTTGCTCCAGCTGCTCCAACAGTGCGTAGTACTTGTACTGCCAGTTACCGCCTGATGCGTCTTCTGCCATTACCCACTCTACCTTCTAGTGTTGTTCATTCGTCGATGTAGAGCCCCTTCGGCAGACGCAGCTCCATCGCGATCGGCAGGTGGTCCGAGAAGGGGTATTTCAATACCCCGATTTTACATACCTTGAGCGTCGGCGATACCAGAATATGGTCGATATTCTTCTCCGGTCGCCAGCTAGGGAAGGTGTGCAGGCCGTGCACCGGTTCATGCAGGTCGGTCTTGCTGCTCAGCATGCGAATCTCTTCACTCTCGGAGACACAGTTCAGATCACCCATCAGGATCACATGGCGATAGCTCGAGACTAGCTCGCTGATGAAATCGAGTTGACGCATTCGTGCGCGTTTACCGAGCGCAAGGTGGATGATAATCACTACCAGCGGATCATCCTTACCGCCGAACTCGACCTTCAACACACCCCGACCCGGTATCACTCCGGGCAGCTTATGTTCACTAACATGGGTTGGTTTGATCTGGCTCAGCATGCCAATGCTGTGTTGCGCCAGCTTGCCGAGATTACGGTTGGTCTTGTCGTACCAGTGGGGAATGTGGCCACGGTGGGCGATGTACTCGGTCTGGTTGATAAATCCGCTGCGCAGACTGCCAGAATCGACCTCCTGCAGGCCAGCAATATCGAACTCGCTGGCCAGCTGGGCAACACGCGCCAGGTTATCCATCCGCTCCGAGTGGGGCAGCAGGTGTTTCCAGCTATGGGTGATGTAGTTGTGGTAGTTGCGGGTAGTGATACCCGCCTGGATGTTATAGCTGAGCAGACGTAACGGGCGATCGTGTCCGATCCGTTCGACTGGCTGCTGCGCTACAGCGACACTGCCACTGTTCATCAATCCCCCTAGATTGGACAGACCATCTCACCGAGCTGCTCGGTAAGCTTCAGGTTCTCCCGATAGTCGACCGGGCAGTCGATGATACAGACCTCACCGCTCTCGAACGCCGCCCTGAGTGTCGGCAGCAGCTCATCGATACGTTCAATTCTATACCCTTTGGCACCAAACGCCTCGGCGTATTTCACAAAATCGGGATTGGTGAAATCAACATTGGAAGTGCGACCGAAGGCGTTCATCTGCTTCCAGCCGATCAGCCCGTAGCTGCTGTCGTTCCAGACCAGAATCACAATCGCTGTTTTGAGTCTGATCGCCGTCTCAATCTCCTGCGAGTTCATCATAAATCCGGCATCGCCGGTCACCGCCACGATATTGCGCTCCGGGTAGCGCAGCTTGGCCGCGATCGCCCCCGGTACTGCAATGCCCATGCTGGCAAAGCCGTTGGAGATGATGCAGGTGTTGGGCTCTTCGCAGCGGAACATGCGTGCCATCCACATCTTGTGTGCGCCGACATCGCAGATGGCGATATCCTCCAGCGCCATCGCGGTACGCAGATCCCAGATAATCTTCTGCGGCTTGACCGGGAAACTCAGATCTTCGCTCTTCTCCGCCATCTCGCGCGCTAGCGCCTCACGCAGTGGCCGCATGTGGTGGCCCTGATGGGGCGTGGTCAACTCAGCGATGCGGTTCAGGCTGTGTTTGAGATCACCCACCACACCCACTTCAACGCCGTACCAACCATCGACCTCAGCGGCGTTCATATCGATATGCAGGATGTTGCGATCACGGGTGGGGTGCCAGAGGTAGGGGTGATACTCGACCAGATCGTAGCCGATGCAGATAATCAGGTCGGCGCTGTCAAAACCACAGCTGATGTAGTCATTCGCCTGCAGACCCGCGCTGCCAAGCGCCATCGGATGTTTAAAGGGGATCACACCCTTGGCCATGAAGGTATTGGCGACCGGGATATTGAGCTTCTCGGCAAAGTCCGCCAGCTGCTGCCACGCCTTGGCGCGAATCACACCGTTACCCGCCAGGATCAACGGATTACGCGCGTCGCTGATCATCTGCGCCGCCGCCTCGACCCGCTCCAGTGGTGGCTCAGGGGGATGGGGCTGACGCACCAGCAGTGGCTCGTCCTCCACCTCCATCTCGGCGATATTCTCGGGGAATTCGATAAAGCAGGCGCCGGTCTTCTCCGACTGCGACACCTTGAACGCCTTGCGCACCACCTCGGGTGGTGATGTTGGGGCTTAGCAGGGTTGAGGCGTACTTGGTGATCGGGTCGAACATGCCCTTCAGGTCGAGCACCTGATGCGACTCCTTGTGCAGCCGCGTGGTACCCGCCTGACCGGCGATTGCTACCAGCGGGGCGTGGTCCATATTAGCATCAGCGACGCCGGTGACCAGATTGGTCGCCCCCGGACCGAGGGTGGCGAGACAGACACCGGCACTGCCACTGAGTCGTCCCCAGAGATCGGCCATGAAGGCCGCGCCCTGTTCGTGTCGGGTGGTGACGAACTCGATCTTCGAATCGAGCAGCGCATCCATGACATCGAGGTTCTCTTCGCCCGGAATACCGAAGATGTACTCAACACCCTCGTTCTCCAGGCACTTCACCATCAGCTCCGCTGCCTTCATCAACCACACCCCCGTTGGTAAGTGTGAACGGGCAGCTCAGTTACTGCTTGACGACTGCACGCTCCATTGCGACCAGGTAATCAACCGTCTTCAGCATCTGATCGAAGCCGCCAACCCCAGCGACGCGATATTTGCCGTTAACGATGATGGCGGGAACACCCGTAATCTCGTAGCGCTGCACCATCAGTTTCGCCTGACGCGACTTGGTGACCGCTGAGAAGGAGTTGAATGCCTTACGGAACTGCTCACTGCTCACGCCACCATGCTCGGTAAATATAGCTTCAACGGCGGCGGGTGAATCGAGACGCTGATTGTCACGGTGAATCGCGTGGAACATCGGCTCATGGATCTTGTCGACGACACCGAGCAGTTCAGCGGCGTAGTAGACACGGGCGTGGAACTCCCAGATCGGACGGAAGGTGGCAGGGACACGGACAAAGGCGACATCGTCAGACTTCTTCGCTTCCCAATCCTTAACAAACGGCTCGAACTTGTCACAGTGTGGACAGCCGTACCAGAACAGTTCAACCACCTCGACCTTGTCGGGGGCGGTGGTCGGCTGCTGCTGGATCAGCTCAAAATAGTGAACACCCTCTTCAATAGGGGTCTCAGCGTGGAGCGCAAAGGGGAGCACCAGCAGGCTCAACCACAACCAATTCAACTTTTTCATCATCTCTCCAGTTCTTTTCATCGTTTATTGTTGCAACGGAGTGTTTAGAACGCGCTTTACGCATTCCGTTCCCCAGCGCAGATCAGGTAATGGCGCTAACCCTATCGTGCCCCATCGGGTGGGGCAACAGCTAGCCACAGCATGCCCGCCTTGAATAGGCATTTTGTGCAGGGATTCATCCTTTCAGACACAAAAAAGGGGTGGCCGAGGCCACCCCTTTTTCACAAGCTTGCTGCTCGCTTAGTGCAGACCGGACATGTAGGCCGCGACTGCGTCGATCTCAGCATCGCTCATCTTGGCTGCAACATCGCTCATCATGTTGTTCATATCGTTACTGCGAGCACCGCTGCGGAATGCCTTCAGCTGGTTAGCAGCATATACACTGTGCTGACCGCTTAGTGAAGGGAACTTGGCCGCTGCGTTACCGGCACCGCTAGGGCCGTGGCACGCCATGCAGGCGGGTACACCTGTGTCGCTGTTACCACTGCGGTAGAGCTTCTCGCCCAGCGCGAGTTTCTCCTGATCGGCAGAGCCAATTGAGGTGGTCTGGGTAGCGAAGTAGTCACCGATGTCCTGCATATCCTTCTCGGAGAGCGCAGCAACCTGGCTGGTCATCAGTACGTTATTACGTGTAGTGCCTGCCTTGAAGTCAGCAAGCTGCTTAGCGATGTAGCTGGCGTGCTGACCCGCGAGTTTCGGCCACTCAGGATTGATGGCACTGTTACCATCGGCGCTGTGACAGGCGGCACAGGCGGCTGCTTTGGTCTTTCCTGCGGCGGCATCGGCGGCTGCGTGACCTGCGGTTCCCAACATTACGAGCGCGGCGCTCATCGCAATAAACTTCTTCATCTAACTAGCTCCTGTCGCCCCGTGGGCGTGGGTTTGGCTCACCATACTTCGCCCGCAAGGGCCAAAGCAGCAAAAATCAGCCAACCTGTATACCAGTGCATAAGCATTTGGTCAAATTCTAAACTCCACTTTCAGCTATAATCGCCCTCCTTTATCGAGTGCAAAACGAAGAGAAAAATGGCCATCAATTTCCAACCCGCTCACTACACTATTAGCGCTGTCGAACTCAGCGGCTGTCCCGAGGACAGCGGTGCCGAGATCGCATTTGCCGGACGCTCTAACGCTGGTAAATCGAGTGCACTCAATGCGATAACCAACCAGAAGAGCCTTGCACGGGTGAGCAAAACACCCGGTAGAACCCAGGCGATCAACTATTTTGATATCGACTCGGAACACCGTCTGGTCGACCTGCCCGGCTACGGCTATGCCAAGGTGCCGGAGAAGATGAAGAAGAAGTGGCAGAAGCTGATGGGCGACTATCTGGGACAGCGTAAATGCCTACGCGGCGTAGTGTTAATGATGGATATCCGCCACCCACTGACCGATTTTGACCAGCAGATGATCGATTTTTGTGCCGAGACCAACCTGCCGCTGCACATCCTGCTGACCAAAACGGACAAGCTCAAAAGGGGTGCGGCGCAGAATACACTGCTCAAGGTGACGCGCGATCTGGAGACGGTCGATGCCGATATCTCGATCCAGCTCTTCTCGGCAACGAAAAAGACCGGTGTCGACCAGGCCCGTGCACATCTCTCTGAATGGCTGCTTTCGGACTCGCTGATTGAGGAGGACGAATAATCTGGCTCGATTGGAGAGAATCACGGTAGTCTTGAGCAGGCACAGGACAAATTTCAGACAAAAAAAACCCGGTTCAAGGGGGGGGGGGATATGAACCGGGTATCAATATCCCGACCGCTCAGGGCCGGGTACAGGGATGCCCCCCATCGGGGGATTCAATATGGTGCCAGCCCGTTGGCACCGTTCTCGCTCACAACTTGAGAATCAAGTCTAGTTGCTAATTGGCAGCCAACAAGGTGAATTGTCAGGTTGTGACACTGTTTAACATTCGTCGCCTAATGCGCCTCTTCCCAGTTACTACCGATACCAATATCGACCACTAGCGGAACGGCGAGTTCCGCTGCCCCCATCATTTCGCTACGCACACCCTCGCTGACACGCTCAACAGCACCCTCCTCCACCTCGAAGACCAGCTCATCGTGGACCTGCATGACGATGCGCGCCCCACCCTGCTCGGCGAGCCACGCCTGCACGTCGATCATCGCCCGCTTGATGATGTCGGCCGCACTGCCCTGCATCGGGGCGTTGATGGCGGTACGCTCGGCGTACTGACGGCGCTGGCCGTTACGCGCATTGATGTCAGGGAGGTAGAGGCGGCGACCGAAGATCGTCTCGACATAGCCCTGTTCGTGCGCCTGCTCCCGTGTCTCCTCCATGTAGTTGTGCACACCGGGATAACGTTCGAAGTAGCGGTCGATATAACCCTGTGCCGAGCCACGATCGATACCGAGCTGCTTGGCCAGGCCAAAGGCAGACATGCCGTAGATCAGACCGAAGTTGATCGCCTTGGCGCTGCGACGTGCATCGCTGGTGACATCCTCAGGCGCCACGCCGAAGACCTCAGCGGCGGTGGCGCGGTGCACATCTTCACCACTGGCAAAGGCCTTCAACAGCCCCTCATCCTGTGAGAGGTGCGCCATGATGCGCAGCTCGATCTGCGAGTAGTCAGCTGCGACGATAATCTGCCCCTCAGGCGCGATAAACGCCTTACGGATGCGTCGCCCCTCCTCGGTGCGTACCGGGATGTTCTGCAGATTGGGATCGGAGGATGAGAGTCGCCCGGTCGCTGCCACCGCCTGATGGTAGGAGGTGTGAACCCGTCCGCTGCGCTCGCTGATCTGCTTAGGTAGCTTATCGGTGTAGGTCGATTTGAGCTTGGAGAGGCTGCGGTACTCGAGAATCAGCTTCGGCAGCGCATAATCGTAGGCAAGCTCCTGCAACACCTCCTCTGCCGTTGAGGGTGCCCCCTTGGGGGTCTTTTTCAGTACCGGCAGGCCGAGCTGTCCGAAGAGGATCTCCTGGACCTGCTTTGGTGAGGAGAGGTTGAACTCTCCACCCGCCTCCGCATGGGCCTGCTCAACGATCTCAGCCATGCGAATCGCCAGCTCGCCGCTCTGCTGTTGCAACATCTTACGATCGACCAGCACGCCGGTACGCTCGATATCGGAGAGCAGCGGCACCAGCGGCATCTCTACCGTCTCGAACAGCTGCTTCAACCCCTCCTCCCTCTCTAGCCGTGGCCAGAGGGTCTGGTGCAGTTGCAGGGTGATATCGGCATCCTCGGCGGCGTAGGGGGCCGCCTCCTCCAGTGCGATCTGGTTGAAGGTGAGCTGCTTGGCACCCTTGCCGGCAATGTCTTCGAAGTGAATCGTCTTTCTATTCAGATACTTGAGCGCCAGGGAGTCCATATCGTGGCGGGTGGCGGTGGAGTCGAGCACATAGGACTCGAGCATGGTGTCGAAGACGATACCGTTGAGGGTGATACCGTGGTTGGCGAGCACGCTACGATCATATTTAAGGTTCTGCCCCACCTTGGCACGCTGCGGGTCCTCCAGCAGTGGACGCAGCTGTTCGAGCACGTCTTTGCGATCGAGCTGATCGGGGGCGCCAGGATAGTCGTGGCTGAGCGGTACGTAGGCCGCCCTGCCCGCCTCAACCGCAAATGAGAGCCCGACCACCTCTGCCTCCATATAGTCGAGGCTGGTGGTCTCAGTATCGAAGGCGAAGACCTCGGCCGTTTCCAGTTCAGCGATCCAGCGATCGAGATGGGCCTGATCGAGTACCGTCTCGTACTCCGCCTCAACCTGTGGTGGAGCGGCCTCCTCCGCCACCGCGGCAGCGGCAGACTCACCCTCCCCCAGCAGCTCGGCGAGCCAGCTCTTGAACTCAAGTCGACCGTAGAGGGTTTTCAGTGCCTCATTATCGGGCTCCTGCGGCTGCAGATCCTGCGGCCCCTGCTCCAGCTCAACGTCACACTTGAGGGTGACCAGATCGCGCGCGAGTGGCAGCTGCTCGAGACTGTTACGCAGGTTCTCACCGATCTTGCCCTTGATCTCATCGGCCTTACTGATGATCTCATCGAGTGATCCATAGGCAGTGAGCCACTTCACCGCCGTTTTTGGCCCCACCTTCGGCACACCGGGAATGTTGTCGGCGCTATCGCCGACCAGCGTGAGGTAGTCGATGATCTGACCCGGCTGCACGCCGAACTTCTCCACCACCCCTTCCACATCAAGCACCGAGTTGTTCATGGTGTTGATCAGCATTACCCGCTCATTGACCAGCTGCGCGAGATCCTTGTCACCGGTTGAGATCACCACCGGCATATCGAGCGCATCGGCCTGCCTGGCCAGGGTGCCGATCACATCATCCGCCTCGACCCCCTCGATCACCAGCATCGGCAGTCCCATCGCCTCGATGGTGCGGTGCAGCGGCTCAATCTGGCCGCGCAGCTCATCGGGCATCGGTGGGCGGTGTGCCTTGTACTCGGCGTACATCTCGTTACGGAAGGTCTTGCCCTTGGCATCGAAGATCACCGCGACACGGTCGGTCGGGTAGGCCTTGAGCAGACTGCGCAACATGTTGAGCACCCCGTAGACGGCACCGGTCGGCTCGCCGTGGGAGTTGGTCAGTGGTGGCATGGCGTGGAAGGCGCGGAATAGATAGGAGGAGCCATCCACCAGTACGAGGGGGTTTTGATCATTTTTTTGCATGGTGTGGAGTATACCGATAACTTTCCCGGCAATGACTCACAACAGCGATAAAAGTAGAATCCTCTTATCACCTCAACAAAAACGAGCACTAACCCACAAGATGAACGCTAATAGCGACAAAGAATAGACAATTGAAAACATTTAGAGACATATTCGTCATTGCGCTTCTGGCTACGGCCGTCGCAAGCTACTTCTATCTGCGCGATGACAACGGACAATCACCTGCGACTGAAAGCGCTGAGACGAACTGGCGCATGCTCAATACCTTCGGTGTGGGGCAGGGGGTCGACGTGCACGCGATGCAGGCGGATGGCGAAGCGGGTGTAATGTGGATCGGCACCAGCGTCGGCGTGGTCGGCGTCGACCTGCAGGGTGCCACGCCACGCCACACCTTTACCCGAGCCGACGGCCTGCCCGACGAGGATGTTCTCTCAATCCATATCGACGGACAGGGTTACAAATGGTTCGGCTGCAGCCGTGGCCTGACCCGCTACAAGGCGGGAGAGTGGCGACAGTTTCCCGATGCCAACGGTCTGGAGCAGAGCCGGGTATACAGCTTCAAGACACTTACCGATGGCAAACTGCTGATCGGCGCCAAGGCGGGGCTCTACCAGTTCGACCCCGAAACAGATCGCATCTCACCCTTTGCACACCCGCTAAAAGCGGGCACCTTGCCCTACGCCATCGAACTCGACCGTGAGGGGCGCATCTGGCTCGGCACCAACCACGGCGCACTGACTCTCCGCGGCGACACATGGCAAGACCCACTGCAGCCATCTGCAGGAGAGGCCACAGCAACACCACCACAACTGTTCGACATTCACCGCGATCCAGCCGATAACATCTGGATCGGTAGCAGCGGTTCGGGAGCAGGGCGCTTCAACGGCATCAACTGGCAAGGCTACTCGACCCAGAACGGCCTCTCAGGCAACAACGTCTACACTATCGTTGAAGATGAGAAGCAAAATCTCTGGTTTGGCACCGAAGGTGGCATCAGCCGTTTCGATAGTCGCGGACGCTGGCGCAGCCTCGACCACAGCAGCGGACTCCCGAGCGATGAGATCTACACTCTGGCCGCCGCACCCGATGGCACCATTTGGGCCGGCGTTAAGGGCGCCGTTGCTCGGATCGGACAACCGACACTCAGCCACCACTAACCACGATTTCTAACCAAAAAATAAAGACCACATCATGGATAAAACAGATAAGTCGCACCATCTTGGCATGTCAGGGGCCACCGACACCCAACTCACCCGTGAGTCGTGGAAGATCTTCCAGATCATGGCGGAGTTTGTGGAGGGCTTTGAACGATTGGCGATGATCCACCCCTCGGTGAGCATCTTCGGCTCGGCACGCACGCCGGTCGACCACCCCTACTACAAACTGACCGAGGATATTGCACGACTGCTCTCCGACTCCGGTTTTTCGGTGGTCAGCGGTGGCGGTCCCGGCATCATGGAGGCAGCCAACAAGGGTGCCTACGAGGGCAAATCACCCTCAGTGGGACTCAACATTCAACTACCCCATGAGCAGACCGGTAACGGCTATCAAGATATATCACTCAGCTTCCGCCACTTCTTTTCGCGCAAAGTGATGTTCGTAAAATATGCCGCCGCCTACGTGGTCATGCCGGGTGGATTTGGCACCCTGGACGAACTGGCTGAGATCCTCACCCTGGTGCAGACCGGCAAATCGCGCCGTATTCCGATCATTCTGGTCCATACGCCATTCTGGGAGGGATTGATCGACTGGTTCCGAGAGAGCCTGGTGGAGGAGGGGACCATCAGCCCCGAGGATATGGATATGTTCCAGCTTCTGGACAAACCTCAGGATGTGGTTGATGCTATCTTCAACTTCTATGAAAATCGCGGGATTGAACCCTCGGCCAAGGAGCAGGAGACCCTGCTTGAACTCTAACGGAATTCTAATAATGACCACGCGCCTGCTACCCCTGATCGCTCTACTTGCACTCTCCACCTCCGTCACAGCCCAGCCCCCTGAGCTTGAGCCCGTACCGGAGCCACCCGCACTGCCTTCCAGTGTTGAGAGCGGCGAGACACTTGAACCCGAGATCACCATTCGCACCCGCGGCGATGAGACGGTTAAGGAGTATCGCGTCAACGGCCACCTCTACATGGTCAAGATCACTCCGATGAAGGGCGTCACCTACTACCTGGTCGATACCGATGGCGATGGTCGACTCGACCGCCGTAGCGAGGGTCTCGAGAACGACATGGTTATCCCCGGTTGGGTGTTGATGCGCTGGTAGGCGGGAAACCTGTTAGAATTCGGCGCTTCATAGCCACAACAATAAACGCCGCCGCCCCATGTCAGTCTATACACCTGTTGAGCAGCCAGAACTCAACCAATTTCTCGAACACTACGACCTCGGTACGCTGGTCAGCCATACCGGCATCAGCGCCGGCATCGAGAACACCAACTACTTCGTCACCACCACACAGGGTGAGTATGTGCTCACCCTGTTTGAGTCGTTGAGTGCCGACGAACTCCCCTATTTCCTCGACATGATGGCCTTTCTGGCCGAACACGAGGTGCCGAGCGCCCATCCGATGGCCGATCGGGAGGGGCACTACCTGCGAGAACTGAACGGCAAACCGGCGGCACTGGTACAGCGACTCAGCGGTGCCAATGTCGAACTACCCAACGAGCAGCAGTGCGCCGCGCTCGGCAAGTCACTCGGTCATATGCATAGCTGCGGTGTTGAGTTTCCCCACCAACGCGACAACGGTCGTGGTCCCCACTGGTGGGCCGTCACCACCGAACGCATGCTGCCAGCCCTCGATGAAGATTCGCGTGAGCTGCTCAAGGCGGAGCTGGCGTTTCAGGAACAGTATCGCCACAGCGACCTGCCACGCGGCATCATCCACGCCGATCTGTTTCGCGACAATGCGATGTTCGAGGGCGACACCCTCACCGGCATTATCGACTTCTACTACGCCTGTAACGACATCCTGCTCTATGATCTCGCCGTCACAGTTAATGACTGGTGTGGTAATGAGGACGGTTCACTCAATGAATTGAAGCTGCGTGCCATGCTCAGCGCCTACCACAGCGAACGACCGCTGAGCAGCGATGAGCATGCCGTCTGGCCGGTGATGCTGCGTGCCGCTGCACTGCGTTTCTGGCTCTCTCGCCTGCAGGATAAACACTTTCCACGTGAGGGCGAGATCACCCACATCAAAGACCCCGACGTGTTCAAGAACATCCTCATCGATCGCATCGAACATCGCGATGCAATCCACGCCATCTGGCTCTAGGGCCTTATCACGATGTCAGGGCCTGAGGGGTAGGGCGCGTGAACTGGATCGCCACCGCTAAACGCACCAAGGCCGGCCTCGAATCGATTAACGAGTGGAGCGGCCGCTGCGTCGCATGGCTCACCCTCGGCATGGTAATCACCACCTTCTCAGTCGTACTGCTGCGCTATCTGTTCGATATCGGCTGGATTGCGATGCAGGAGTCGATCACCTACATGCATGCATTGGTGTTCCTAATCGGTGCCGGTTACACCCTGCGCCACAACGGTCATGTTCGAGTCGATATCTTCTATCGAAAAATGGGCGAACGGAGTCGATCATGGGTAGATCTACTCGGAACACTACTTCTTCTTCTGCCGCTTTCCGGATTTATCCTCTGGTATAGCTGGGAGTATGTCACTGCCTCGTGGTCACTATTAGAGGGTTCTCGTGGCGCAGGCGGCATTCCCGCCACCTACCTGTTAAAGAGCGCCATTCTGATCATGGGTCTGCTGCTGATTGTGGAGGGCGCAGCCAAAATCCTTCACTGCCTGCTAGTACTGGCTGGCGCAGATGAGGAGAGCGATAGCGAAGGGGAGGGCGTACTCTAGTGGAGCTGCTCGACCTGATACCCCTGCTGCTCTTTCTCGCCGTCTGCCTGGTGTTAATGCTCGGCTTCCCAGTCGCCTTCACCCTCGGTGGCACTGCGTTGGCGGCGGCACTCATTGGTAGCCAGAGCGGCCACTTTGATGGCGCCTTCCTGGAGGCAATTCCCAACCGTCTGTTTGGCATTATGACCAACGAAACGTTGATCGCCGTGCCGCTATTTGTCTTTATGGGCGTGATGCTGGAACGATCCCGTGTTGCTGAGAACCTGCTCGACACCATGGCCGATCTATTTGGTCCACTTCGCGGCGGTCTCGGCATCTCGGTCACCCTAGTTGGCATGCTGCTCGCCGCCAGTACCGGCATCGTCGGCGCTACCGTGGTCACCATGGGGCTGCTCTCGCTGCCTACCATGCTCAAACGCGGTTACGCCCCGTCACTCGCCTGTGGCACCATCTGTGCCTCCGGCACCCTCGGGCAGATCATCCCCCCCTCGATCATTCTGGTACTGCTCGGTGATGTACTCTCCAGCGCCTATCAACAGGCGCAGCTCGATCAGGGTATCTGGTCACCTGAGACTGTTTCAGTCGGTGACCTTTTTGCCGGTGCGCTACTACCAGGACTACTGCTGGTAGCGCTCTATGTCGGCTATCTACTCTTTATCTCACTGGTCAAACCCGACCTGATGCCAAACCTCTCTAACGATGAGCGCTCCTCTCGCCGTGAAGGGCTGTTGAAACGGGTGGTGCTGGTACTGCTGCCACCGCTGCTGCTGATATTCGCTGTGCTCGGTTCTATCATCGGCGGTCTCGCCACCCCAACCGAGGCGGCCTCAGTCGGCGCAGTCGGCGCAATGCTACTGGCACTTAGTCAGCGACAGCTAACCCTACAGCGACTGCAGGAGGTGATGCGCAGCACCACCATCGTCACCAGCATGGTCTTCATGATCTTCATTGGCGCCTCAGTCTTCTCACTGGTCTTCCGCGGCTTTGGCGGCGATGAGGTGGTTGAAAGACTACTCACCGGCCTGCCGGGTGGCACCTTCGGCGCGGTGCTGGTGGTGATGATCATCATGTTCCTGCTCGGCTTCGTGCTCGACTTCATCGAGATCACCTTTGTGGTGGTACCGATCGTCGGCCCAATCCTGCTGGCGATGGGCCTCGATCCGGTCTGGCTAGGGGTCATGATCGCCCTCAACCTGCAGACCTCCTTCCTCACACCCCCATTCGGTTTTGCACTCTTCTACCTACGCGGCGTAGCACCCAAGAGCGTCACCACTGGCGCGATCTACCGCGGCGTCGCACCCTTTATCGTGATCCAGCTAATCGCCATGGGTGTCATCGCCTACTGGCCACAGATCGCCACCTGGCTGCCAGACACCATCTACGGCTAGACACCAGGTCTTGCGCCTAAATGTTTTAAACTGCCATCAATCCGACAACAATGAGCTAGAGATAGCAAGGAACGTGTTGTGACATACAAATCTATCATGCGACAGCTCAAGAGACTGGGAGATAGCGACAAGGCCGCCCACGCACAGCGCTTTTTCAAGACAGGGCCTGGCGAGTACGGCGAGGGGGATCGTTTTCTCGGTATCCGCGTACCACCACTGCGCCAGCTGGCTCGGCAACACCGCAGCCTGGCAATCGATGAGTGTGAACAGCTACTCCACTCCGAGTGGCACGAGGCGCGACTGCTGGCGCTGCTCATTCTGGTTGGACAGTTTCAACACGCCGAGCCCGCTGAACAGCGGCTGATCTATCGCTTCTATCTTGCCAATACCAAACACATCAATAGCTGGGATCTAGTCGACACCAGCGCTCACCCCATCATCGGCGGCTGGCTCTCTGAGCGCAGCCGCAAGCCACTCCATAAGCTGGCACGCTCCAAGCTGCTCTGGGAGCGGCGTATCGCCATGATGGCGACCTACCATTTCATCAAACGGAACGACTTCGATGAAACCCTGCAACTCGCGGAAAAACTCTTGGCTGACCCTGAAGATCTGATCCACAAGGTAGTCGGCTGGATGCTGCGCGAAATCGGCAAGCGCGATCAGCAGACAGAACTGCGTTTTTTACGCAAACACCACCTTCAGATGCCTCGCACCATGCTGCGGTACGCCATCGAGAAATTCCCACCCACTGAGCGAAAACAGATACTGGCCGGATAATTCTAGTCGACTCGACACCCTCTCAAACCGACATATTCTTCATGCTGTAAGCAAATGCGTACATCACAAACCCCTCCGCCCTACAGAGCTACCCAGCTAATCATCACATATAACCGACTAAATCAGTCATATACTTGTGCAGGCTCTATTCTGCATGGACAGCGCAATGAAAGATTTAAAAGATCGACGCATCATGGTGGTGGATGATGACCATTCGATCCTCGACCTGTTCGACGCAATTTTGTCCGGATTCAAGCTCCCCTACGAGCTCTACTCCGATCCCCTCAAGGCGCTAAACAGCTTCAGTGTCTCACCAGATCGCTATTTCATCGCCTTTCTCGACGTCATCATGCCAGGGCTTTCCGGCACCGAGCTGGCCAAGGCACTGCAACAGGACACCATCCACCCCGCCGTCGTCTTTCTCAATGCACTGGATGAACACACAGACCCCTACAACGTGCAGAAACAGTACGAACTCGGCTCCCGTATCGCCAAGCCATTCAACACCACACTGCTACCCGACATGCTCTGCTACCACATCATCAATGCGCTCAAAATCAACCAGGCGCGTGAGATCATGGAGCATCTGAAGACGTTTCAGGATCACGTTCCATTCAAGGTACTTGATCAAGTAGAAGGGTTCCTGCTCGCTACCAATGACGCCCCATACACCCAGAAGCCTCATAAGGTCGCTTCACTGCTTGGCATCAAGACCTTCAATGGCGATAAATAAGTCATAGGCATAACCCTAGAACCTCTGTAGCCACCCTCGTCTCACCCGGTTTCCTGGCATCGCGCACGCCGTGAAGTACCCTGCCTGTGCTACTATCTTCAATGTTGCAGTTATCACCGGCAAACACTGCCAAGCAGAGCTATGAACAACCTTAATGCCAAACAGGCCTTTGAGTTATCAGCCACATTTCTGGCTCATAAGACCTACCAATCCCTGACCCACGCCATGATCCACTTCTTCAGCTCGCTCGATGGCGTAACGGGAGTCGCACCCTATGAGGTGTTCGGTGACCCACTCGTACCCGTAGATCTCCTGATCAGACGATTCCCTCTATCGCTCGATGATCACCATCGCGACAACAACACCGATCTTCTGATGCGTTTTCTACCAAAGAGTAAGGGGGGAGTTGAACATATCCAGGAGGATGGCAAACACTGGATCGTTTTCGACGTCACCAACAACGTGAAACCTCGCCGAGTGATGCTCATCTGTGGCGATCTTAGCAACAGGGATACCACCATTGTTGAGGGTCTTTATCACATCTACGCCAATCAGGTTGCACTGCTCGATTCAAAGGAGCGAGACACGCTCACGCGCCTACCGAACCGACAGACACTCGATACAACACTCGATGATGTCGTAAGTTTTTACCGTAGCAATTACGACAAGACGAGAACTGATTTCTCCTGGTTGGCCATACTCGATATCGACCACTTCAAGATGATCAACGATCAGTATGGGCATCTCTATGGCGACGAGGTGCTACTCCACTTTGCCACACTGATGGAGAAGATTTTCCGTAACTCTGACTTCCTGTTCCGCTACGGAGGAGAGGAGTTTGTCGTGGTGGTAAACAGTTGTGATGCCGTTGGCGCCATCGACGCCCTGGAACGCTTCCGCGAGGCCGTCGAGCAGTACACTTTCCCCTCTGGACACGTCACCGTCAGTATCGGCTATACCCTGATCGACCCCATCGCACCACCCGCCCTGCTACTTGAGCATGCCGATAACGCGCTCTACCACGCAAAATCGAGCGGCAGAAATCGTACCGTTAACTTCAGTGATCTCAACGATAACGATCACCATACCGAAGGGAGCGTCGAGCTCTTCTAACCACCACTGTGCGAGGAAGCCTGGATCAATCGACTACGGCACCCACACCTATCTACAAAAAAAGGGCGGCATAAGCCGCCCCTTCATCAAGCACCGAACCTCTAAATTAGAGTGCGCGCGCGTTCAGATAGGCCCGCTCCGAGACGTCGTGCCAGGCCACTACCTGATCACGGAAGGCGAGGTAGGAGTCGTAGACCTTCTGTGACATAGGGTCCTTCGCCGCCACCTCAGCCACCACCTCATCGGAGACCTTCTTCAGCTGCACCAACACTTCATCGGGGAATTTACGCAGGTCGACCTTGTGTTCGTTGACCAGCGTATGCAGCGCCTTGTTATTCCGTGCAGTGAACTCAGAGAGGCCGTCAAGATTGGCCACCTTACTGGCGTTGAGCACGATCACCTGCAGATCCTTGGGCAGCGCATCAAAGGCCTCCTTATTAACAAAACACTCCAGGGTAGTACCTGGCTCATGCCAGCCGGGGTAGTAGTAGTGCTTGGCCGCCTTGTAGAGACCGAAGGCTAGGTCATTGTAGGGTCCAACCCACTCGGTGGCATCTATCGCTCCCGATTTAAGCGAGGTAAAGATCTCACCACCCGGCAGGCTGACGGGAGTGCCGCCAAGGCGACGCAGCACCTCACCGCCAAGACCCGGAATACGCATCTTCAATCCCTTCAGATCCTCGAGTTTTTCAATCTTCTTGTTGAACCAACCGCCCATCTGCACCCCAGTGTTGAGTGCAGCGGTCGGTACTAGACCAAAAGGTTTGTAGACCTCCTGCCAGAGCTCCATTCCGCCACCGTGATAGAGCCAGCTATTCATCTCCTGCGCAGTGAGACCGAAGGGAACGGCGGCGAAGAACTGTGCCGCCTCACTCTTACCCTTCCAGTAGTAGGCAGCGCCATGGCCCATCTGAGCAGTACCGCGCGATACGGCATCGAAGATCTCGAAGGCGGGAACCAGCTCTTTGGCACCGTAGACCTTCACCTCAATTCGACCACCCGACATCTCTGTGATCAGCTTGGCCAGATTGTTGGCGCCTGTGCCAAGACCGGGGAAGTTCTTCGGCCATGTAGTCACCATCTTCCATTTGATCTTGGTTTTAGCATGCACGGCCGGTGCAGCGATGGCGGCACCCGCCACTACGGCCCCTGCTCCCACCTTGCCGATAAATTCACGACGCTTCATCAACGATCTCCTTTGTTGTTATCGGATTGCCCTGCTGCTAACACTCAGGGCTATTAATTTGGGATTAACTATAGCCCCGAATAGAACTTCATACTGTTTTTACCACCATGTTTGACGGCGTAGAGTGCAGCATCTGCATTTTTAAGCAACTTATCAGCATCATCCCCATCGCCAGGGAATACCGAAATACCGATGCTGACACCCACCTGGCAGCGCTGCCCATCGATGGTTATGGAATCACCAATACTGCTCAGAATCTCCTCTGCGACCCGGCTTGCCTGAGACTCCTGCTGCAAGCCATCAAGTACCACCACAAACTCATCACCACCGTAGCGCGCCACGGTATCGGCATCCCGCACGCAGGCCAGCAGACGCTCAGCCACCACCTTCAACACCTCATCCCCTGCGGCATGACCCATTGCATCATTGATCGGTTTGAAACCATCCAGATCGAGGATCGGGGAGTCGCTATTTTTGCGGAAGCTTGTTTTGGGCGTCCAAGCCCAAGCAAGCGGCAAATACTTAACGCGACCGTTTATGCCTACGGCGCCCCG